>JBKJLU010000123.1:0-11523 GCA_046596815.1 Acidimicrobiales bacterium
CAGATCCGGGAGCTCCGGTGGGGCCGCAGGTCATGGGTGGGTTGCGGGGGTGGGGCCGCAGGTCATGGGCGGGTTGCGGGGGTGGGGCCGCAGGTCATGGCGCAAGTGCCTCCGGACACGCGTCCCGTCCGGGTACGCCGGACCGGTAGGGATCGACGATCTCGGAGTGGCGCCCCACGGCGGTGAACCCTCGGCCATACCGTCCGAGCACGGGAATGGTGAGGAGAGGAACCGGGTACTCGACGCGGACCGAGACTCGCGCGCAGCGTCGCAGCTGCGCCGACTCGGGGACCAACACCATCCGATCGGGATCTCTCCCGTAGCCGGCAATGGCATCCCGCGCCGCAGCTTCGGCCTCGATCATCGCCCCGGCCGAAGAACCGCTCCTCGATTCCACGAACGCGCGGGTCGCTTCCCTGGCCGCGGATCCGGCCGCAAGTTTTGCGTCGATCACTCCCCACGCGTTGGCGAGGACGAGGGAGCCGAAGACGAACACGAGCACACCGAAGATGACCCCCTCGACGCCGCCGATCTGTCCGTGTTCTCCTAGTTCTCCGTGTTCTCCGGCAAATCGCGTCACTGCTGGCGCTCGGCCCTTACCCGGACAGTGCGCACGATGGTGTCGAAGCCGAGGGGCCGGCGAAGGCCGCGGGGGAGAAAACTCGGGTTCTCGGCCTTGACGGTGAGGACGACGTCGCGTCCGGTCGGGTCCGCAAGCCAGGTCAACTCGACCCGATCCCGTCCGTAGCGACCGAGGACGTCTCGCACGTGCTGCTCCGCGACGGCGCGGGTACGAGGGTCGTCGATGGCGTCGGACCCTGCGGCCAGACGGGCGCCGTCGTAGGTTGCTGCGGTCACCGCCGAGGTGGCGTAGAGGTTGTAGAGGACTTGGACGGCCAGCAACATCAGCAGGAGGAACGTGAACACGCCGATCAGCGTCGGCAGGAGCCCGGCTCCGGATTCGATCGCTCGATCTAGCGGCCGATCTGTTCGACCTGATTGTCGACCTTGTCCTGGGTGTTGTCGAGGGTCGCTTTGAATCCGACCCAGACGACGACGCCGAGGAACGCCATGATGAGCACGGCGATGGCGGCGGAAATCACCCCCTCCCCGCGCTCGTTGCGTGGCGGACGGGGGCTGGACAGGGCATACAACTGCCACACGTACAGCCGGAGCAGGTGGTCGCTCATGGCTTGGGTTCCTTTCGCTGAGGTCGGAGCAACGGGTACGCATGGTCACGAACCCGAGAAGAGGCGGAGTGCCTCGATGAAGGGGATGGTGAGAAAGATGACGCCGGGCACGAGGGTGGCCACCGTGACGGGGATCCAGAC
Organism: Acidimicrobiales bacterium; assembly: GCA_046596815.1. Lineage (GTDB taxonomy): Bacteria > Actinomycetota > Acidimicrobiia > Acidimicrobiales > CADCTF01 > DATLED01. Next base: position 1,332 of record JBKJLU010000123.1, read on the forward strand.
CGACTGACTGCGGCGCTCCATGGTCTCGACCAGTTCGCGGTGGACGTCGCGGCGGATGGCTCTCGCCTCGTCGGAGATCAGCCGGCCGAGGTCGCCGCCTTCACGGTTGAGCGCCAGGATGGGTACCAGGCGATCGAGGGCACCGACCCGGGCGACGTCGGCCCATTCTCGGAGAGCCTCGGCTTCGGTGAGTCCTTGGCGCATGCGACTGACGACGCGTGTGAGGTCTTCGGCGCAGACGCCCGTGCCGCGGGTTGCGAGCCGAGTCAGTCCTGACCCGAGGGAGTAGCCGGCCGACAGCAGCATGGCGAGCTGCTCGGCCAGGACGGGGAGTTCGAGAAAGAGGCGGCGCTGGCGGGCCGCCGACGCCGAGACGACGCGTTGTTCGACGATCAAGAAGGCGAGGAGCGGTCCACCGAGAAGGAGGAGGACGCTGATCACCGCAGGCGGTCGGACGAGCGCCCCGATGAGGGCGGCAACAGTCAGGACGCCCGTCATACAGCCCAACTGGCGAACGCGGAACCGGGTGACGTCGGTCGAGTCGTGGAGACGTTCGAGCTTCACCGCCAGCTCCTCGCTGACCCCGAAGATGCGGGCGAGGCGCTCGCCCATTGCCTGCGAGAGTGGACCGACGACCTCGGCGAACGAGGCGACCGACAACATGCCCAACGCCTCGCGCTGGCCCAGGCCCCCGGGGACATACGGCCGAAGTCGTTCGACCAGCGGCGGGCGGGAGAACCATCGCATGGTGCTCAGCATCAACGTGGCACCGGCCCACATCGCCAGCGAGGCAAGGACGGCGAGACGCATCAGAAGACGCGATCTTCCTCAGGAAGGCGCATGAGGCGACCGGCCCAGGCCCAACATCCCGCGACCACGCAGAGTCCGAGGACGACGAGCAACTGTCCCTGTGGGGTGCTGTAGGCGGCTCGGCCGGTGCCGATGGAGAGGCCGGCGAGGGCCATGCCGATCGGCACGATGAGCACGAACCTTCGGGCGAAACGAACGCCGGCCTGCTTGGCGACGGCATCCTTCCGACCCTGCTGGTCCTGCACCCGATCCTCGACGAGGGCCGCCAGGCGACGGTCGATGTCGCTGCCGCCGATCTCATGGGCGACGAGCAGGGTTTCGCAGACCGCATCGGCGGTCGGGTCGGCCAACCGCGCCTTGAGGACGGTCGACGCTCGGGTGAAATCGGTGGAGAGCAGCCACTCCCGCTCGGCGGCGGCGAACGCCGGGCGAAGCTCTATCGGCGCCCGGCGACCGACTTCGAGCACGGCTTGGGGAAGTGACCGACCAGCGCCACCCGTCAGGAGACGTATCTCCTCGATGAGTCTCGGCCATGCATCCCTTGCCTGGCGCCGGCGCCGATCGCGACGATTGCGGTAGGACGCCACGGGCAGAGTTGCGGCGAAGACCCCGCTGACGAGGGCCGGCAAGATGCCGCCGAAGAGCGTGAAGGCGAAGGCGGCGCCGACGAAGAACAACAGCGCCATGGCCGAGGCGAACTCGGCCGGCCTGACTTCGTCGAGGCCGGCCTGGGCCATCCAGTGTCGGAGGCGATCGCGGTCCGAGGAGCGGATTGGCGAGCGTTTCCCCTCGATGCGGGCATTGGTCGAACCAAAAGCGAGGGCGCTATAGAGCAGGTAAACGCCAGATGCTCCGCAGGAGGCGACGACGAGCGCAATCATCGGCTCTCACTCGCGCCGAGCAGCTGGCGGACGTCGTACCCGGCCAACTCCAGTGGGCGGACGATGCGCGATGGCAGGTTGCCGGTCCATCGCAGGGGACCGTCCAGTCGTTCGCGATTGAACAGTTCGGAGACGGTGAAAGCAGTTGCGTCCCGACCGGTCTGAAGATCTTCGACGGCGATGACCTCGGTGACGTTGGGGGTGCCGTCGCGCCTGGAGCAGTGCACCACGAGGTCGATCGACTCACTGACGAGGCTGTTGAGTGCCGACATCGGTAACTCGCTGGCCGTATCGGCTAGCTGGCAGATGAAGCGGAGGCGGGTGAGGGCTTGGCGGGCCGAGCCGGCATGGATGGTGGTAAATCCCTTCACGCCGGAGGAGAGCGTGAGCAGAAGCGGGAGGGCTTCACGGTCTCTCACCTCGCCGACGATGGCGATGTCGGGAGCCATGCGCAGGAATCCCGCGACCAGCCGACGAAGGTCGACCTCGCGTCGATCGGCGCGTGCAGGTCGCGTCTGCATGTGCGCCACGTTCGGCAGGGGAACGTCGGTCTCGAACACTTCCTCCGCCACCACCACGCGAAGGGCCGGATCGAGTTCGGCCGAGCAGCAGGACATGAGCGTCGTCTTGCCCGAGCCGGGGGCTCCTGCGAACAGGATCGTCAGCTTTGCGTGCACACAAGCCCGGAGAAAGACGGCGACAGGACCGTCGAGCATGTCCCGCTCGACCAGCTCGTCGAGCGTCCGGAAGGCCACGCCGGTGAACTTGCGGATGTTGACGAGGACGTGTCCGTCGCGGCCGACATCGCCGTGCACGATGTGCAGTCGCGCACCGGTGTCGAGTTGAGCATCTTGGAGGCCTTCGGCAGCGTCGAGCTTTCGATGCGAACCGGTGGCGTCGTCGAGGATCTTGGTCAACGTTCGCACGACATGGTCGTCGTCGTGGAACGACTCGTGGTGGTAGCCGCTGACGCCCTGATGCTTCTTCACGAAGATCGCGTCCGGAGCGTTGATCATGATTTCCCAGACGTCGTCGTCGTCGAGGAGTGATTGCAGTGGTCCGTAGCCGGCAAGGTTGCGGAATGCCCGCTCGATCACGATCTCGGGATTGGCGAGGTCGAATGGCCGAAGGCCCCGTTTGTGATCATCCGACCACTTGGTTGCTTCGTTCTCGATCAGTGCCCGCAATCGGTCGACACCGCCGACTTCGCCCATGTCCAGGGCCGCCGCTTTCGCACGCTCCTGGACGGTGCGCTCGATCTCCAGCAGGGGCGAAGGTTCGGTCACCGGCGTCACTCCGACCCCGCGGCGGCATCGGCGGTCCAGTGGCCCAACGAACCGGGGAGGATTCGCTGGGGCTCGGACATCGGGTCTGGTGGTGAAGTCCTCTCGAGGACCGCATGGAATGCGGCGGCGAGCGGGGAGGTGAGGCTCGCTGGGAGCCGGACCCCGTCTCGCAAGGCTTCGTCGATCGGGCGTTCCGGCAGGAAGATGGGGCTGGCGAGCAGCTCCGAACCTGCTCGGCCCTGCAGGAGCGTGGCCACCGCCTTGGCCAGATCTGCGCGGGGCCGCCCGGCCTTGGGGGCGAGATTGATGACAGGCACGATCCGCTCGGCCGCGATCTGGTGTTCGAACAGATCGCCGATGACCCGCACGAGGCCGTGCATCCCCTTCATCGTTGGTTGGCCCACGACGAACACGGCGTCCGCGTGGTCGGCGACCGATCGGGCGAGGAGGTGACGCTCCTCGACGTCCATCGAGCCGCCCTCGGTCTCTCCCTCGAGGTCGGCGTCGGTGTCGCAGACCACGGCCCGCCAGCCCCGACGGGCCGACTCGAAGGCTGCGGTGAACGCTCGGGGTCGAATGGTCGACCAGTTCCGGGCCCGCCGGAGTCCGAGCAACAGTTGGTAGCCCCTTTCCGGAACGTCGTAGGTGAATTGGGGTAACTCTTCGATGGGCGGATGGCCGACCCGGTGGGCTTCGACGAGCTCTTGGAGGCCCGGCACCACGTCTCGAGCGTCGTGCAACATCGCCTGCTCCGCGTGAAGGGCGAAGTCGGCGAGGAGGACCATGCGACCGTGTCTCGGATCGTCGCACAGACCCTGGGCGAGGGCGATGGCCGCGGTCGACACGCCCGTACCGCCAGCGCCACAGACCATCGCCACCCTGGCGGTCGAAGTCGCTGCCGGCGCGGACGGTTCGTCGCCGGGGACCACGTCGCTCCGGGTGATCCGCGATGCGCGTTGCGAGAGGAGGTCGACGAGGTCGTCGCGCTCGAACAAGGGATTGACGACCGCGCTCGCCCCGAGCCCGATCCAGTCGCGGGTCAGCCGCATGTCGTCGACCACGATCACTGCGCATCCGGATGTCGCTGCGAGGTCGATGAGGTCGCGATCGAGGCCAGCGGCTGCACCGTCGGCCAGCAGAGCCGAGAACGCACGTCCTCCGGCGAGGTGGGCGCGAACCTCGTTCGCCGACATGCACTTGACGAACTCCACCGGAACGCTGGCGGCGTTCGACCATTGAGCGACCGAGCGGAACCACGGCGAGCGAGGAAGCGCGAGTCCGAGTACGACGAAGCGACCGGTTGCCGTCACGGTGCGCGTGCCGCCGGCTGGTCTGCTCCGCCTTCGTCGGCGGCGGGCGCGCGGTACGTCTGTCCGGGGGCCCCGCTCACCTCGGTACCGGTCGCTCGGACCAGGGTGACGTCGCCGACGTTCACTGCGTGCGTCACCGCGAGGGCGTCGGCGGAGGACGTCAGAGCAAGACGGATGATGTCGGTGTCACCACCGGCCAGCGGTCCGCCCGCAGGCCGAGCATCCAGGACCCGGGCGTGCCGGACCACGGTGACCGTATAGGCGTCGCCGCCCGCTCCGAAGGTGGCGACCACGTCGACCAGTTCGCCCGACCGAAGAGAGCCGGCCACAGCCCGGGACGATTCGAGGGCGAACGAGACCTCGAGCTCCTCGGGTCCCGATCGCTTCTCGACGACGTCGCTGGCCTGGACGAGGTCGCCTTTACGGACCGGACCGACCGTCGTGGCTCCGACAAGGGTGGCAACGCTGCGGAAGGCCGATCCGTTGGCGATGACGTCCGGGAGCTCCATGACCTCGAGGGCCAGATCATCGGGCGTCAGCCGGGAGCCGACGGCCACGTCGCGCCGGGCGACGACGAAGGAGGTGGTCGGGCCTGCAGCCGCCCGGCTGTAGGCGCTGTAGATGCCGAGGGCCGAAAGCGCGACGAGGAATCCACCGACGACGGCCCGCCCGCCAGGCAGGCTCGTTCGGCGGCGGACGGTTCTCGCCTCACTCGGCGGGGCGTCTCCCAACACTCTTCTGGCCCGATCGGCTGTTGCGACGTCTGCCATCGTCTCTCTCGTTCTCCGTCCGTGGCAGGAGTCCTGCCGAACCGTGATGACAGTTCAGCAACGCCGAAGTGAGAAGCTACTGGATGACACAAGAAACGGGAAGGGGTAGTCTGAAACCGTGACCGCGACGCGTTGGCTGGGAACCACGGAAGCTGCCGAGTTCTTGGGTGTCGTACCGCGGACCTTGTACCGGATGATTGACGAAAATTTGGTGCCCGCTTATCGGATGGGCCGGGTGATTCGGCTCAAGGCCGAGGATCTCGATGCCTACCTCGAGAGCAACCGCGTCGAACCCGGCTCGCTGTCGCACCTCTATCCAGGACACGACGAGGCCTGAATTCCTGAGCATCACCGGTCGACGAGCACGACCTCGGCGACGGCATGAAGGGCGAGGTGGATGGTGACGCGCCCCTCGGCGTCAACCGCCATCGTGAGCACGTCCGTGCCCATTGCTCGCAGGGTCCCCGACGTCGCGTCGCCATCGCCCGTCACCACCTGTATCCGCGACCGCTCAGCCGCCAATTCGCCCAGCACACCGGCGAACGACAGGTCGAGCGGCGCACCTCGACCGCCAACGGCGTCCTCGGGGATCACGCCGGTCGGCCGCAGAGCGACCAGCGCTTCCAGAGCGACGAAGACCGGTGGAGCGCCACCGTCGCGCACCACCAGGAAATCGCGCCCGACGGCGATGATTCTGCCCCGATGGGTGCGTCCGGTCGAGGTCCGAACGCCGACCTGGGCCTGACGTTCGGAGAGGTCGAGCACGAGCCCGGCCAATGTCGACTCCTCTTCCGCGGCCCGACGCAGTCCCCGTTCGCGCACCCGATCGCGCACGACGTTGCCGGCCCTGGTGTCGGCCACCATCCGCTCGAGGGCCTGCACGAACCCGTCTTCACTCTCGTCGGAACCCACGCGACCGAGGGTAGCGACCGGTACGGTCCCGAGGAATGACCGACGACCCGAACTGTCTCTTCTGCACGATCCTGCGAGGCGAGATTCCGAGCACCAAGGTCGGGGAGAACGACGGGGCGTACGCCTTCCGTGACCTCCACCCGGCCATGCCGACCCACGTGCTCGTGATTCCCCGCACCCACATCGCCAATGCGCACGAGATCGGCCCCGAGCATGCCGGTGACCTGGCGGCGATGTACGCGCTGGCCCAGTCGGTGGCCACGGCCGAGGGACTGGCCGAGCGGGGCTATCGACTGGTCTTCAACATCGGCGAAGACAGCGGGAACACCGTGCCCCATCTCCACCTCCACGTCCTGGGCGGACGCTCCATGGGTTGGCCCCCAGGCTGAGGGTAAGGTTTTCCCGAAGCGCCTGTGTCCACGACCCCAAGTACCTCCACGTCCCAGGTCAAGGTCCTGGTCCCCGGCAACCACCTGATGGTGGGGCTGCTCGGAGAGCGCGACGAGTTGTTGCGCTCCGTGGAGATGGCCTTCCCGGACACCACCATCCACGTGCGAGGCAACGAGATCAGCGTCGAGGGTGACCAGGCCGAACGGGTGGCGCTTCTCTTCGAGGAATTCGTGTTGCTGCTTCAGGCGGGAAGCCCGATCGACATGGCGAACATCGGGCGGACGATCGAGATGGTGAAGGCCGACGAGCGGCCGTCGGAGATCTTGACCGCTGACATCCTCAAGTCGGCGCGCGGTCGTTCGATCCGTCCGAAGACCAGTGGTCAGAAGCGTTACGCCGATGCCATCGCCCGCAACACCATCTCCATCGGCATCGGGCCTGCCGGCACCGGCAAGTCGTACCTCGCCGTCGCCCTGGCCGTGCAGGCACTGCAGGCCAAACAGGTCGAGCGCATCATCCTCACGAGACCGGCCGTGGAGGCCGGGGAGCGCCTCGGCTTCCTTCCCGGCGACCTCATGGCCAAGGTCGACCCGTACCTGCGCCCCCTCTACGACGCGCTGTTCGACATGCTCGGAACCGACGCCGTTCCGAAACTGATGGAGAAGGGCGCCATCGAGATCGCACCCCTGGCGTACATGCGCGGTAGGACGCTGAACTCGAGCTTCATCATCCTCGACGAGGCGCAGAACACCACCCCCGAACAGATGAAGATGTTCCTCACCCGCATCGGGTTCGGCAGCAAGGCTGTCATCACCGGTGACGTGACTCAGATCGACCTCGAGGGCGGCAAGTCCGGACTCATCAATCTCGAGCAGATTCTCACCGGCATCGATGGTCTGGCGTTCGTTCGCCTCGATGCGCGCGACGTCGTTCGCCATCGGATCGTGCAGGACATCGTGAATGCCTACGAACAGGCACGCTCGTTGGGAGTGAAACCGTAACGATGGGCATCGAAGTGTTCGTGGCCGACGAGCAGACGGACCAGCCGGTCGACACGATGCAGTGGGTTCGCCTGGCGACCCACGTGCTCGAGGCCGAAGGCGTGCGGGATGACTGCGAACTGTCGATGCTGTTCGTCGACGAAGAGGTGATGTCCGGCCTGAACAAGCAGTTCCACGGCAAGGACGGGCCCACCGACGTGCTCGCCTTTCCCATCGACGAAGACCCCATCGAGGGTGGCCGATCGCCCGACTCGGGCGGCAGCGGTCCTGGCTACAGCCCGCCCGAGCCCGGCGACATGCCGATGATGCTCGGCGACGTCGTCATCTGTCCGGCCGTGGCCGAGCGCAACGCTCCTGACCACGCGGGCACCTACGTCGATGAACTGGCCCTGCTGATTGTGCACGGGATCCTTCACCTCATGGGAATGGACCACCTCGAAGACGACGAAGCCGAAGCGATGGAGAAGCGCGAGCAGGAACTGCTCGACCTCTTCCACCGCCCACCCTCGTGAGCATGACCGACGCGCTGCTCCTCGGCGTTGTGGTGCTGCTCGTCATCTTCGCCGCCCTGCTGGCCATTGCCGAGACGAGCATGACCCGCATCAGTCGCATCAAGGCCATGGCGCTGGCGGACGAGGGGCGTCGCGGCGCGGGCGTACTGATCAACCTGCTGCAGCATCCCGAGCGTTTCCTCAACACGATCCTGCTCTCGGTGCTCATCGTGCAGACGGTGCAGACCTCGCTGGCCACCATCGTCGGCATCAACCTGTTCGGTCGGGTATGGGGTTCGATCGCCGCCGTGTTGTTCAACGTGGTTCTGACGTTCGTCATCGCCGAAGCCGCCCCGAAGACATGGGCGCTGCAGCACACCGAGCGAGCGGCGCTGGCTACGGCGCCGGTGGTGCGGGCGCTGCTGGCGTTCCCACCCCTCGGCATCCTGACCAAGGCGTTCATTGTCCTGTCGAACGTGATCACCCCAGGAAAGGGCATCCCCCAAGGTCCGTTCGTCAGCGAGGAGGAACTGCTGGCCACTGTCGACGTCGCCACCCAGGACGAGACCATCGAACACGAGGAGCGAGCCCTCATCCGCTCGATCATCGAGTTCGGTGACACCGTCGCCCGCGAGGTCATGGTGCCGAGACCAGACATGGTTGCCGTCGAAGGTCGCGACAAGGCGGCCGACGTGCTCGAGGTCGCCATTGCCGCCGGCTACAGCCGCATTCCGGTCTACGACCAGGGCATCGACGACGTGATCGGTATCGTCTACACCAAGGACCTCATGCGCACGATGCAAGACGAATCGCATCACGGGCGGACGGCCCGCGACATCGCCCGCAAGGCCGAGTTCGTGCCCGAGGGCAAGAAGGTCGCCGAGCTCATGCGGGAGATGCAGAAGGACAAGTTCCACATGGCGATCGTGGTCGACGAATACGGAGGCACCGCCGGCCTCGTCACCCTCGAAGACCTGATCGAGGAACTCGTCGGGGAGATCGTCGATGAGTTCGACGTCGAAGAGCCGAGCATCGAGGCGCTGACCGGCGGGGCCTATCGCGTCAACGCCCGCATGCCCCTCGACGAGGTCAACGAACTGTTGGCCGCGGATTTCCCGGAGGGAGACTGGGACACCATCGGGGGCTTCGTCTTCAACCTCCTCGGTCACGTCCCCCACGAGGGAGAATCGGTCGACCACGAGTTGCACCGGCTCACGGCCGAGAAGGTGCAGGGACGGCGGATCGGTCGGGTACGCATCACCAAAGTTCCCGAACCGGTCGAGTGATGCGCTCCGGCTTCTCGACCCTCGTCGGTCGACCCAATGTGGGGAAGTCGACGCTGCTCAACCGCATCCTCGGCACCAAGGTGTCGATCGTCAGCGACAAACCCCAGACGACCCGCAGCCAGGTGCGTGGGGTGCTGACGAGACCCGATGCGCAGGTGGTGTTCGTCGACACCCCCGGCATCCACAAGCCCCGCACCTTGTTGGGTGAGCGCCTCAACGATCGTGCCCAGGAAGGGCTGTCTGACGTCGAGGTGGTGGTGCTGCTGCTCGACGCCACGGCCCCGCTCGGCAAGGGCGACCGCTTCGTCGCAGCTCTCGTTCCTGCCAACTCGTTCGTCGTCGTCAACAAGGTCGACATCGCCTCGCCCGAGCAGGTGCTGCGACAATTGTCGGCCGCCGGTGGCCTCGAGAAGGCCGAATACTTCCCCATCTCGGCCCGCGACGGCGACGGCGTCGACGTCCTCGTCGAGGCCATCATCGGGCGCATGCCCGAGGGTCCCCAGCTCTATCCCGACGACATGATCACCGACGTACCCGAAGCGTTCTGGGTGGCCGAACTCGTGCGCGAACAGTTGCTCATCACGGCCGAGCAGGAATTGCCGCATTCGATTGCCACCCGGGTCACCGAATGGGAGTGGCCCCGTATCCGTTGCGAGATCCTCGTCGAGCGCGACTCCCAGAAGGGCATCGTCATCGGGAAGGGTGGCCTCGTCCTGAAGACGGTCGGTCAGGCCGTTCGGGCCCAGCTTCCGCCGGGCGCCTACCTCGAACTCTTCGTGAAGGTCGACAAGGACTGGCAGAAGCGCCCCAAGGCCCTGGAGCGACTGGGGTTCTAGGACTCGGTCGGGATGGGCGGCGCGACGGACGGCGGGCCGACGGTCACAATCGTGCGGGCGGCGAGGACGCCGGCAAGGGCGACTGACCACAGCGTGAGCTCGGGCCCGGCAGGCACGCCCCATGCCACCTGGTTGTCGAGGATCCACGCCAACCAGCACCAGCCGACGAACGCGCTGAGGCTGGCGAGGATGACAACGACCAACCGGCGCGGAGCGAAT
>JBKJLU010000248.1:0-3587 GCA_046596815.1 Acidimicrobiales bacterium
GATGCCGTCCTCTCCGGCGGCGCGTGCCTCGTCATCGGTCACGAGGAACGGGGACTTTCGAGCGCCGGACTCGAGATCTGCGATCGCTTCGTTTACGTCGCCACCCCCGGCAAGGTCGGGTCGCTGAACGTGGGGACGGCGACGGCGATCGCGCTCTACGAATTCCGCCGTCAGGAGTGGTCGACATCCTCACCCAGCGAGAACGACTCACACGCGGAGCGGGTCGACCTCGATCCGTAGGCGGCCCGGTGGACGACCCGCAGACACGAGGGCGTCGCTGAGTCGGCCGTGATCCGGCGCCCGTACGAGCCAGCGACCGTCGTCGGGGCCGAGGAGTTCGACGCCTCCGACCCGTTCCAGTCGCTCGACGAGGTCGGGAGCGGCCGGGCCCGAGAGCGCCGCCAGCGCCGAGAACGGGGGGAAACCGAGGTCACGTCGGCGTTGCGACTCGACCGTCGCAAGACGACTTGGATCACCGTGGAGGGCAGCGTCGAGGACTTCGTGATGGGGAAGGCGCGTCTGTACGAGCATCCGTCCACGAGACCTTCGTCCACCGACGAGACGAGCAGCCCGCGCCAGTAACGCCAGCGCCTGCTCGGAGGCGCGGTACCGCGGAGCCAGGAGTTCTTGGTCGAAGTCGAGGAACGCGACGGCGTCGGCTTGGGCGGCGCGATGCAGAACGGCCTCGGTCCCGATGAGGATGGGGGCGTCGGGAACCACGTCGGTCTCGGCCGTGACCTCACCCACCGCACGGCCACTCAGTCCTGCGAGTTCCTCACGGACGCGGGTCACCCCGAGCCGCAACGACTTGAGTCGAGAGGCCCCGCACGCCGCGCACACCGGTGGGCGCGAGAGGCCGCAGGCGAGGCAGGTGAGCCACTCGGTCCCGAGCACCACGGCGGACGCGCAACGTTCACAGCGGGCGAGTTCGCCGCACGACGCGCAGGCCAGCAGTCGCGCCCTGCCCTTCCGGTTGAGAACACACACCACCCGTTCGTGGCGTTGGAGCACGTCGGCCAGGCGCTCGCTGAACAGACCCGTGCGCGGGTCATCCGAGCGCCGATCGATGACGTCGAGCATCGGCCATCCCGCACGCTCGGTGGCACGGCTGGCGATCACGAACTTCTCGGACGCATCGACCATGACCAGATCGGGACACGGTGATGCGACCACGCACGGCACTCCCGCACGCCGAGCCCGTTCGACGGCGACGTCTCTCGCGTTCCAGGTCGGCGACCGCTCTTCCTGATAGGACTCGTCATGGCCGTCGAGGACGACGACGGCGGCGATGTCTGGCATCGGCGCCCAGGCTGCGGCCCGAGCGCCCACGACGGTGACGCCGCCGGCCCGCGCCGCCGCCCAGTCTCGGGGATGGACGGCCACCGGCAAGCCCGCTCGCCGAAGGCGCATGGCGAGGACGGCGGCGGCGTCGTTGGAGGGGCACAACACCAGGGCGGGACCGAGCTGCGCGGCGGCGAGGACGAGGGCGAAGGAATCCGTCGCCGGCGGCAGTCGGAGCAGCCGGTGGCCGGGGCCGGTGAGCGCCATCGAAGCCATGGCCGCCAGTTCCGGATCCACGACGGTGCTCGCGGGCGGTGACGGGAGGCGCGGCGCGGGGAGACCTCGGACGGCGTGGGGCGGGCTGGCCGTACCGAGCAGGGATGCCCGACGTCCGAACCAGCGGCGCGCCGCCCACGACGCGAGCGCCAGCACCTCGGGAGGAGGACCCCAACCCGTCACTTTGGCGAGGGGCTGGAGGGGCCTTCCCTCGAGCATCCCGGCGCGCTCAGCGACCACCCATCCTCCGACCCGACGCCCGTGCAACGCCACCCGGACCATGGTGCCGAGGCGGACGTCGCTGTCCATCGCTGCGGGGACGATGTAGTCGAAGACCTTGTCGATGGCCGGGACGTCGGGGAGCACCCCGACGACCCGGACACCCGGGACGGGAAGAGCCGGTTGCGCCGCCTTCGTTCGAGGTCCAGCCTTCGTTAGAGGCCCAGCGCCGATCTCACGTCGGCCAGCTTGCTCGTACGCTCCCACGTGAAGTCCTTCTCGCTCCGACCGAAGTGGCCGTACGCGGCGGTGCGCTTGTAGATCGGTCGTCGCAGATCGAGCTCGGCGATGATGGCGGCGGGACGCAAGTCGAAGATGTCCTGCACGGCATCCTCGATCTTGGCCGGATCGACGCTTTCCGTTCCGAACGTCTCGACCATCACCGACACGGGACGGGCTACACCGATGGCGTAGGCCACCTGGATCTCGCAGCGACGAGCGGCGCCCGATTCGACGATGTGCTTGGCCACCCACCGGGCGGCGTAAGCCGCCGACCGGTCAACCTTCGACGGGTCCTTGCCGGAGAAGGCTCCACCACCGTGACGAGCCGCCCCGCCATAGGTGTCGACGATGATCTTGCGTCCGGTGAGGCCGGTGTCGGCGTGGGGCCCGCCGAGTTCGAACGTGCCCGTCGGGTTCACCAGAACGTCGAACTTGTCGCTCGCGAATTCGGCAGGGATCAACGGATTGATGACGTGCTCGATGAGGTCGGGCTTGAGCAGCGTTTCGATGTCGACGCCGGGCGCGTGCTGCGTGGAGATCAGCACCGTCTTCAGCCGGACGGGACGTCCACCCTCGTAGTCGAACGACACCTGGGTCTTGCCGTCCGGACGGAGGTAGTTGACGACGTCGGCCTTGCGCACTTCGGCGAGACGGTGGGCCAGACGGTGCGCCAGCCAGATCGGCAGCGGCATGAGGTCGGGCGTCTCGTCGCTGGCGTACCCGAACATCATCCCCTGGTCGCCGGCTCCCTGGGCGTTGATGACGTCTTCGCCGCTTCGACCGGTGCGCACCTCGAGGGCCGTGTCGACACCCTGGGCGATGTCCGGCGACTGCTCGTCGATGGACACGATGACGCCGCACGTGTGGCCGTCGAAGCCGAACGACTCCCGGTCGTATCCGATGCCGCACACGGTTTCGCGCACGACCTTCGGAATGTCGACGTACGCCTCGGTCGTGATCTCTCCGGCGACGACCACCAGGCCGGTCGTGAGCAGCGACTCGCAAGCCACCCTGGCCTTGGAGTCCTGCGTCAGGATCGCATCGAGGATGGCGTCGGAGACCTGGTCGGCCATCTTGTCGGGATGGCCCTCGGTCACGGATTCGGACGTGAAGGTGAAACGGTCGGTCACGGGTTTCCTTGCTTGTGGTTGGTCCGGATGGCGACGACGGCGTCGAGCACGGCTCGAGCGACGTCGCGCTTGTCGGAGAGCGGTACATCCTCGACGACGCCGTCGGCGCGCAGGAGGATGACTTTGTTGGTGTCGTGTTCGAAGCCTGCGCCGGGAGCGGAGACGTCGTTGGCCACGATCAGGTCGAGGTTCTTGCGCTCGAGTTTCCCCTGCGCATGCTGGTGGAGATCGGCGGTTTCGGCCGCGAAGCCGACGAGCACTTGGCCCTCGGGCTTGCGACGACCGAGCTCGGCCAGGATGTCGGTGGTGGGCTCGAGGACGATGTCCGGGACCCCATCGTCCTTCTTGATCTTCTCGCCGCTCGGCGCCTTCGGCCGGAAGTCGGCAACGGCGGCGGCC
>JBKJLU010000353.1:0-4660 GCA_046596815.1 Acidimicrobiales bacterium
TGCGCCCAGCTGAGGAAGGCGCGACATCGGCAGGTTCAGCTCGGCGTGCCGAGTGCGCTCATCACCAGAACGAAGGTCGCGCTCCCGACCAGGACGGGTCGGAAGCGTTCTGCGGACGAGGAGGCCACGAGTATTCCTACCTCGCGCCAACGAGAATGAACGGCCGGCGGTTGCGTCAGAGGGGAAACAGCGATGCCCGATACGACGTCCGGCCGTCGAAATAGGTCATCGGCTCGATCATCAAGAAGACGTCGATCCGACTGCCGTTGCGCCTCAAGGCCGGTACCTCGACGGATTGGCCGAGGATGCGACTTTCACCCGTGAGCTGCAGCCGGGAGAAGCCGGCAAGGTGGGCTTCTCGAAGTTCGGGCGGGATGATGGTGACGAGCCGTTGTCCGCAGAGCTCCTCCGGGTTCCAGCCGAGCAGGGCACCGGCGGTCTCGTTCACGACGAGGATGCGGTTGGCGTCGTCCGCGACGATGGTGGCGATGACAGCCGCCTCGATTTCCGCCACCGCCGAATCGGGCAACGTCGCGGCCTCCTGCGTCGGCTCGAGATGCTCGGGCAGTTCCCACGCCTCCGGTGAGGCCCCCAGCAGCTGCTCGTTGATGGAGGAGTAGATCCAGTGACGACAGACGCCGATCTCGGGAAGTGCAGGGGCCGAGAGCAGCCGACCCGCACGGGCAAACGCGTCGGCACAGTCGATGAGCCGTAAGCGCTCGACCGCTTCGGCGCCGGACGAGACCGGGAAGTGGAGCTCGAGATCGGCGTGCGCTCGACCTTCGAGTCGAGCCTCTTCGGCAGCCGCGAGGATCGGGGTCACGTCGATCCGAGGCAGGTGCCATCCGTCCGGGAGTTCTTCGTCGATCTCTCCGCTGAGTGCGAGGAGGGCCAATTCGCGAAGGATGCTGTCGCCGTACTCGATCGTGGCCTGCACCAGTGCTGTCGGGGCACCGAGCAGCCGGACGGTCCGCTCGTCGGGCCCGATCGACTCCTGAGCCGCTGCAGGTTCGTCGTCACCGACCGGTTCGGATCGGAACTCGAACCAGACGGTCTTGCCGAACTCGTCCGGAACAAGGCCCCAAGCCTGGGAGAGTGCGGCCACGAGGCTGAGGCCGCGGCCCGTCGACGCGATCTCGTCGTAGTGGCGGATGCTGGGCAGCACCGAAGAGCCGTCGGAGATCTCGAGGCGGACGACGTCGGTGCCGATCCGGCACCGCAGCCCGATGGACGTTCCGGCATGGAGGACGGCGTTGGTCACGACCTCACTGACGAGCAGGGTCGCCGAATCGACGAGTTCCTCGTGACCGTGCCGCTCGAGGACCTCGCGCACGAGTCGCCGAGCCCGCGAGGCGCTGGCCGGCTCGGGCGGGAGCGTTTCTGCGATTTCGGCGACGGCGCCAGCGTTCATCTGCGGGGCATGTTGCCCGTTTCGGGGTTCGGCCAATCAGCGACCGAGTGGGTCAGGCGGCTCGGCGGGTGTGGTTGGTGATGGCCTCGAAGATCTGGGGCCACATGGCCAACGGCAGGTCGTGGCCCATGCCTTCGACGATCAACAACTCGGCGTTCGGAACCAGGTCGGCCGTGCGGCGGCCACCGCTCGTCGTCACCAAGGCGTCGACGTCGCCGTGGATGACGAGCGTCGGCACCTCGAGGGCACGCAGCGCTTCGGCCCGGCTGCCCGAGGCAAGGATGGCGACAAGCTGACGGGCCGTGCCGGCGGGGCTGAACGCGCGGTCGTAGGCGGCGGCGGCACGAGCACGGACCCGCTCTTCGTCGAAGTGGTCGGGGCTCCCGATCACCTTGGTGCTGGCCACGCTGGCTTCGATGGCGCTGTTTCGGTCGGTGGGCGGCGCCACGATGAGTCTCTCCATGGCTGCCGGTGTGGGCTGGCCGACCTCGGGTTCGCCCGTGGTCGACATGATCGACGTCAGGGTCAGCACGCGATTCGGATGTTCGATGGCGACCGTCTGGGCGATCATTCCGCCCATCGATGCGCCGACGATGTGGGCCTGGTCGATGCCGAGGTGGTCGAGCAGACCGATGGCGTCGGCCGCCATGTCGGTGAGCTCGTAAGGGGCGTCGACCGGCTCGCCCTGGCTGGCGGCGAGGAAGCTCGTCATGAAGTCGCCGCCCTTGGCGTCGATGCGTGACGACAGGCCGACGTCGCGGTTGTCATAGCGGATCACGTGGAAACCGCGATCGACGAATCCGAGGCAGAAGTCGTCTTCCCACCCGGTCATCTGGGCGCCGAGGCCCATGACGAGGAGCAGCGCTGGATCGGTGGCCTCGCCGAACGTCTCGTAGTAGAGCTCGATTCCGTTGGCCTTGCAGGTGGGCATCAGGACAGCTTGCCGCTCGCGGCGACCGCCCGCCAGATGCGCTCGGGCGTCACCGGCAGGTCGAGGTGGCGAACACCGAGGTGGGACAGGGCGTCAACGGCTGCGTTCTGCAATGCGGGCGGCGCCCCGATGGTGCCGGATTCGGCGATGCCCTTGAAGCCGAGGGGATTGTTGGGCGACGGCGTTTCCATCAGTTCGCATTCGAACGACGGCATGTCCGCGGCCGTGGGGATGCCGTAGTCGGCGAAGGTCGAGGTGAGGGGGTTGCCGTCGTCGTCGTAGACGAACTCCTCGAACATCCCCTGGGCGATGCCCTGTCCCAGACCGCCGTGTACCTGCCCGAGGGCCAGCATCGGATTGAGGATGGTTCCGGCATCGTCGACCGTCACCATGCGCAGCAGTTCGAGGCGTCCCGTCTCGATGTCGATCTCGACCACGGCCGCGTAGGCCCCGAAGGGAAACGTCGGGCCCTCACCCGCAAAGTCGGTCTCGCAGCTGAGCACCGAGCGCGCGTCGGCGGACGTGGGTGCGGCTGCGACCGCGACGGCGATCTCCGTCCATCCGACGGTGGTGGCGCCCGGCGAACCGGCGACGTGGAACCGGGCCGACGTCGTGTCGAGCACGACATCGTCGATCGACGCTTCGAGCAGGTTGGCCGCGTGTTGGCGCGCTTGGGCCACGAGGAGATCGGCGGCCTGCGCAACCGCTGTGCCCGCCTTTTGTGCCGATCGAGACCCACCGGTCACGCCACCGCGCGGGATGACGTCGGTGTCGCCATGGATGACGGTGATGCGGTCCATCGCGAGACCGGTGCGGTCGGCCACGAGCATCGCCCACGCCGTGTAATGGCCCTGCCCGTACGGCGACGAGCCGGTCTTCACCAACATGGTTCCGTCGGTGCGCAGCTCGACGGCGCCGTACTCCGATCCGGGCACACCCGCCGTCCTGTCGATGAACACCGACAGGCCGAGGCCGAGCACCTTCGTCTCACCGGCGCGACGCCGGCGTTGCTGCTCCTTACGGATGTCGTCGACACCGACGGATTCGAGTACGAGATCGAGGGCCCGGTGGTAGTCGCCGCTGTCATAGGTGAGACCGGTGGGGCTCGGCCACGGGAACTCCTTCGCGTCGAGGAGATTGCGTCGGCGGATGTCGACGCTGTCGATGCCGACCTCCGCCGCGAAGAGGTCGACGATCCGGTCCATCAATGCCGCCGCCTCGGGACGACCGGCGCCGCGGTAGGCGACCACCGGCGTGGTGTTGGTGAGCACGCAGGTGTTCGTCCAGCGGACGTGGGGGATGCGGTAGGGACCGGGGAGCAACGTCCCGGTGTTGTTGGCCAGGTTCGGCGCCATGCCCGCGTACGCACCGGCATCGGCGAGTACGTGCACTTCGAGGCATCGGATCGTGCCGTCGTGCATGCCCCCGATCCGCACCTGTTGGGTCTGGGCGCGCGAGTGGCCGAGGCCGACCATGTCGTCCGAGCGCGAGGGTGTCCAGCGCACCGGGCGACCCGTTCGTTTGGCGATGAGCGGGAGCAGCAGTTCTTCCGGGTAGGCCCGCCCCTTGGCGCCGAAACTGCCGCCGACGTCGGCCGTGACGACCCGCACCTGGGAGGCGTCGAGTCCGTAGACCGCGCACAACTGCGTGCGGATCGGGTGGGCCCCCTGGCACGACGCGAAGTGGTGGAGGCGACCGTCGTCGGTCCAGGTCGAGGCGGCGACACGGGTCTCGATGGGACACGGTGCGACCCGCTGATTGAGGAAGGTCGCTTCGAACACGACCTCGCACTCGTCGAAGGGCAGGTCGGTCTCGCTGCCGCCCTTGCCCTCGGCGATGACGTTGGTGCCGGCATCCGGAAAGAGCAGGGTCTTGTTACGGCAGGCGTCGGCGGGGCGGATGACGGCGGGGAGCGACTCGTAGTCGATGTCGACGAGGGCGGCGGCGTCGGAGGCTGCAGCTTCGGACTCGGCGACGATGGCGACGATGGGCTCGCCGACATAGCGGACGGTGCCGTCGGCCAGCAGGGGCCGCTTCATCGTCGATGGCGCAGAGGCCACGAGCGGATCGAGTGGAGCCAGATCGACGTCGTCGGCGACCAATACATCGACCACGCCGGGAACCGCCCGGGCCTCGGTGACGTCGACGCGGCGGAGCCTGGCGTGGGCCACGTTCGAGGTGACGTAGGTGACGAAAAGGGCGCCAGGGAGGTCGACGTCGCCGACGAACGCCGTCTCCCCAACGAGCAGATGGGCGTCTTCGACGCGGAGCACCGGGGTGCCGAGCAAGGCCATGGCGCGACCGTACCGGCGGATCTC
>JBKJLU010000279.1:0-2999 GCA_046596815.1 Acidimicrobiales bacterium
ACGATGAGCGCCTTGCCGACCCGCCGATGATCGTCACTGGCGCCTCGCCAGAACTCCACGCTGCACTCGTCTCTCGATTCGCCAGCTCAGGTGCGGTCGGCGTGGTAGTCGCCGACCGCACCTGAGCTGGCGAATCGAGAGACGAGTGCAGTGTGGAGTTCTGGCGAGGCGCCAGTGACAATCATCGGCGGGTCGGCAAGGCGCTCATCGTCGACGGCCTCGGGTTCTGCAGGTCGAAGCAGAAGGCCGGCGATTCGATGGGGCGCCGCGATTTCGACGTCCAGGTCGAGCACCGTTGCCGCGGACGTCCGAGCGGTGAGCGACCAGGCTGAATGATCCTCGACCGATTCCACGACGAGATCCGGAGCGGCAGCGGCCGCAAAGACCGAGGCGATTCGCTCCGGCGGAACTGCATCAAGGAACGCCGGAGTGAAGACCTCAGCGATGGCGTCGGCCGTCGGGACCGCCTGTGCGAAACCGGCAACGACCCACGACAGCCTCTGGCGGGCGGGAGACGGTGCCGCTGCCGTCACGACCTATGCCTTCTTCCGGGGGAAGAGCGGGTCGCCCTTCTCGACGGGAAGGCCACCGGGGTAGCCGCCCCACGCTGCCGCCCCGGGAAGCCGCTGCTCTTCGGGAGCGCCGGGCAGTCCGAGTCGACGCCAGATCTCGCGGCAGATCGTGGGCATGGCAGGAGACGCCAGGATGGTGACGATGCGCAGTGCTTCGAGAGCGTCGCCCATCACCTTGTCGACCTCAGGGCCAGGCTCGGCCTTCCACGGCTCATTGGCCTCGAGGTAGGCGTTCGACTCGCGCACGATGCGCCAGCTGGCTTCGAGGGCGGAACTGGGGCGCACCAGTTCCCAAGCCTCGGCCGTCGCCGCATAGGCCTCGGCGACCACGGCGGCCAGGGGGCTGTCGGGCGACGGCGCCGGCCCGATCCCGCCACACGCCTTCCCCACGACGGTGGCGACGCGCGACACCAGGTTTCCGAGGTTGTTGGCGAGATCGGCGTTGTAGCGCGCCACCATCCCCTCGTAGGAAAAGTCGCCATCGGGACCGAACGGGGTGTCGCGCAGCAGGTGGTAGCGGAAGCCGTCGACCCCGAACTCGGGAGTGAGATCGGCGGGCGCGATCTGGTTCAGCGCCGTCTTCGACATCTTCTCGCCGCCGACGAGCAGGTAGCCGTGCACGTAGATGTTCTTGGGCGGATCGATTCCTGCAGCCATGCACATCGCCGGCCAGTACACGCAGTGGAACCGCAGGATGTCCTTGCCGATGAGGTGATGGACGTTGGGCCACCACGCCTCGAACCGCCCGGCATCCGCCTCGCGGTAGTCGATGGCCGTTGCGTAGTTGATGAGGGCGTCGTACCAGACGTAGAAGACGTGACCGGGAGCCCACGGCACCGGCACGCCCCAGTCGAGTGACGTTCGCGTGATGGAGACATCGCGCAGGCCCGACTTGATGAGCCCGATGGCCTCGTTGCGCTTTCTCTCTGGCTGCACGGTCTGGGGATTGGCCACGTACCAGTCGAGAAGCTTCTGCACGTAGCGACTGAGCTTGAAGAACCAGTTCTCCTCGCGCAGCTCCTCGACCGGTCGGTTGTGGATCGGGCACAGATCACCGTCGGGTCCGACCAGGTCGGCCTCGGCGTAATAGCCCTCGCACGACACGCAGTACGGGCCTTCGTAGACCCCGAGTTCGATGTCGCCGTTGTCGTAGATCTTCTGCAGGAAGTCCTGCACCGTCTTGTAGTGACGGGGTTCGGTGGTGCGGATGAACTCGTCGTAGGAGATGTCGAGCCCCGCCCACGCATCCTTGAATCGTTGGCTCGTGACATCGGCCCATTCGCGCGGGGACACGCCGTTGGCTTCCGCAGCTCGCGCGACCTTCAGGCCGTGCTCGTCGGTGCCGGTGAGGAAGAAGACGTCGTCGCCCAGGAGGCGTCGCCACCGACACAGCGCATCGGTCGCCACGGTGGTGTAGGCATGACCGATATGGGGCGCATCGTTGACGTAGTAGATCGGTGTCGTTGCGAAGAAGCGGCCCATCTCGCCGCGGAGCCTACCGACCTCCATCTGGATCGCCGCTTGTTTTGCCGCCGAGGAGGGCCACGATGAAGGACACCGGGATGGCCCGCAAAGTCGACGACCTCGGCCGCATCGTGCTGCCGATCGAATTACGGCGCCTGCACGACATCAAGACCGGTGACGCCCTCGAGATCTCCGTCGACGGCGACGCCATCGTGTTGCGCAAGCTGGCCCAGGGCTGCGTGTTCTGCGGCACGGGCGACGACCTCACGAGCTTCCGCGGCCGCCCCATCTGCACGCCCTGCCAAACCGACCTGACCACCCCGACTGCCCGCTGAGGGCTCGGCCCGAATGGCCAGCTGAACGTCAGGGGCGATTGAGGCGGAGGGCGGCGTTGTAGGCCACGCGCTTGGGGACGTCGAGGGCGGCCGCGACTTCGGCGGCGGCGTCGCGGGTCGACAGGCCGGCGTCGAGACACCGGCGGATGGCGGCGTCGACGTCGTCGTCGGTCGCCGCTTCTGGAGCCGGAGCGCCATCGACCACGATCACGTATTCGCCCCTGGCCTCGATGGCCTCGGCCCGCACCACGGCCTCGGCCATCGTGCCCCGCCACACGTCCTCGAACTTCTTGGTGAGCTCGCGGGCGATGGCCACGCGGCGATCACCGCCGCAGGCCTCGGCCAGGTCGTTGACCGTCGCCGGCAACCGGTGGGGCGCCTCGTATAGCACGGTCGTGCGTCGCTCGGCTGCCAATTCGGCCAGACGTTGCGAGCGCTCCTTGCCCTTGCGGGGCAGGAAGCCCTCGAAGCAGAACCTGGCGGTCGGGAATCCGCTCAGGACGAGTCCGGGGATGACGGCCGCAGGCCCTGGAACCAACTCGACGTCGATGCCGGCGGCTACGGCCGCGGCCACGAGGCGCTCGCCGGGGTCACTGATGCCAGGGGTGCCGGCGTCGGTGATGAAGGC
>JBKJLU010000442.1:0-5341 GCA_046596815.1 Acidimicrobiales bacterium
GATGAACGGTGAGGAAGCGCTGGCGTTCTCGAGAAACCGCCACGACGTGGTCGACGGAGACTTCACGCGCTCCGCGCACCACGGCGACCTGATGCTCTCGGGGCTCGGAAAGTTGCGCAGCGAAGTCCGTGACGACATCGGGCTGCTGCGGTGGGTCGATGTCTTCCGCCGGCAGACGCGCGTCGACGTCCCCATCGATCACCTCCCTCGGCTGGCGGCGCTGGCCCGTCGCATCGACCCCGAGGGGATGAAGAACGTCGTGCTCCCCGGGCGCATCGGATTTGCCGGAGGGGCCTCGGTCGTCTACCTCACCCAGGATGCGCCCCGATTGTTCGGCGACCTTCGCGACGACGCTGTCATCGGCGCCGCCACGCCGACGACGACCTCGACGACCACGACCTTCGTCGGGGATGGGCTCTGACCATGCTGCGAGTGCGGCGGGCTCGAACGGCCGGCGTGCTGTTCCTCGGGCTCGCGGTCGCGGCCTGTGGCGGACCGTCGTTTCGGAAGGCCGACGACCCGGGGAACCCGCGTAGAGCGGAGACGGCCGATGTCGGTTCCGGCGTCGAGCGACCGAGTGGCATCGGATCGGATGATCAGACGACGACCACCACAGGGCGGACGAACGTCGCCCCGCAGCCGGGTGCTGGCGCGACGACCACCGCAGTGGTCGCGGCTGTCGGCCCGACGTCGGGGCGGGCCGAGATCGTGGTGAGGGACCCCCGGGGCCCGGGCCGAAGCGGCGTCACCGTGTTGTTGCAGGGACCGGTCACGCAGCGTCTACGCAGCGGTGCCGGCGGCAAGCTGGAGGTCACCGCCCCTCCGGGCAGATACCGCCTCACCGTCGAAACCGGGTGTACCGACGACCTCGACATCACCCGCGGCGCCACCGGAGAGCTCGGCCTCGCTCCCGGTGACCTGGCGCGAGGCGAGCTGACGGTCGCAGCGACGTTGCGCTACCGACCCGAGAACGGCGCCTACTGGCGTGAGGGTGGTGTCCGAGGCAGCGGGCGGGCCGACTGGCGGCGGGGCGAGGTGCACATCATCGAGGTCGCCCTTGCCGATCCGTGCCACGGGCCGGGCTCGCCTTTCGGCGTCGAAGGCGACCCGCTCGGCCGTCTCCGCTTCGATGCGGGGGAAGGGCTCGAGATCGTGGGTGTGCCACCGAAGACAATCGGCGCTGACGGACGCGTCCAGGTGCGGCTGCGCTGCGTCGGACCTGACGCCGACGTCGCCCTCGATCTGGTCGACACCGAGATTCCGTCCGACCGAATCGCCGTCTTCACCGGCTCGGTCCTGGCCGAACAGTCGACGCCGTTCTGCACCGGACCTTGAGGATGCTGGTCTGCGACATGATGCTGGGATGAGCGACGAAATCATCTTCGGGGCGTTCGTACCCCAAGGCTGGAAGACCGAACTGGCGGGGCTGGGCGACGCCAGCACCCAGTGGCAGAAGGCCGTCGAAACCGCCCAGCTGGCCGAGGAGCTGGGCTACGACTCGGTGTGGCTCTACGACCACTTCCACAACGTTCCGAGTCCGGCGAACGAGACGGTCTTCGAGTGCTGGACGACCATGGCGGCCATCAGCCAGGTCACCAGCCGGGTCAGGCTCGGCCAGATGGTCGGATGCAACAGCTACCGAAGCCCCGGCTTGTTGGCCAAGATCACCTCGACCGTCGACGTCATCAGTGGTGGTCGCCTCGACTGGGGCATCGGCGCCGGTTGGTACGAGCACGAGTACCAGGGCTACGGCTATGAGTTCCCCGCCCCCAAGGTCCGCATCGGGATGCTGAAGGAAACGGTCGAGATCGTGCGCTCCATGTGGACCGAGGCGGAGACGAACTACGACGGCGCCTATTACCAACTGGCGGGCGCGCAATGCGACCCGAAGCCCCTGCAGTCGCCCCATCCCCCGATCTGGATAGGCGGCGGCGGCGAGCAGCTCACGCTTCGAGTGGTGGCCAGGTATGCCGACCGGTCGAACTTCGCCGGCTCGCTCGAGAACTTCGCCCACAAGTGCGAGGTGCTGAAGAAGCACTGCCGCGACGTCGGCCGCGACTACGACGAGATCAAGAAGACGATGTGCGGCGACCTTCTGCTGGTGGAGGACGAGTCTGAGCTCGAGGGACGCTCCTCACCCTGGGGCCAGCCGGTGGAGGAGTGGCGAAAGACGAACTTCGTGGGCACGCCCGAGCAGGTGGCCGAAAAGATGCAGGGGTATCTCGACCTCGGGTGCACCGGCTTCATCCCGTGGCACGCCGACTATCCGGACCACCGTTCGTTGCGGCTGTTCGCCGAGAAGGTCATGCCCAACTTCCGCTGACGCGTCTTTCGCGTCGTGCTCCGCGAATCAGCTGTAGTAGCGGAACACGCCCGAGGCCACGCACGACGGCTTCGCTGCGCCCTCGACTTCGATCACCATGTCGATGGTGACCTGGGCGCCGCCGGCGATCTCCTCGGCGGCCGCCAGGGTGCCGCCGAGGCGGACTTTCGAGCCGACGGGGACGGGTGAGGGGAAACGCAGCTTGTTGAGCCCGTAGTTCACGCCCATCGAGATACCGGTCACCCGGATGACCTGCTCGAGCAGCATCGGCGCCAACGACAGCGTGAGGTATCCATGGGCGATGGGTCCACCGAAGGGTCCGGCCTTGGCCCGCTCGGGATCGACGTGGATCCATTGGTGGTCACCCGTGGCTTCCGCGAACTGATTGACCTGGTCCTGTGTGACCGTCACCCAGTCGCTGTAGCCGAGGTGCTGGCCGACGTGGTCCTGGAGTTTGGCGAGGCCTTCGATGGTGGTCGTCACCTCGAAGAACGTAGCGGGACTACCGGAACCAGAGCTTCTGGTAGTTACGGCTCATCGGGTGCACCAGCAGCGCGAACTGGGCCACGGCGAACATGAGGTTGATGGGGGTGCCGGCGAGGATGTTCTGGCCCTGGGCGAGGGCGAGGACGTAGGGAAGCAGGGCGAAGGCCGAGACGGCCACGCCCAGCCAATAGCCCCACTTGCGGTCGTTGGCGATGCCGTAGCCGGCGGCGGCCGAGGCGGCGACGACCGCCAACAGAATCGGGCTGGACAACCCGACGCCGAGCAGTCCGAGAACCCCGAAGACGGCGTCGAAGTAGAGCAGGTACGTCGCGAACAACAAGGTCTGGGGCTGCGACTGGTTGATCCAGCGACGGGTCTCCACCCCGTCAGTCTGGCAGTGGCGTCGACCCAAGACCTAGGCGCCCGAGGGTTACGGGGGTTTCACCGTCGCGGGCCGAGGCCCGGAGCTGGCCGCAGGCGGCGTCGATGGAGGTGCCTCGGTTCTGGCGGACCGTGGCGTTGGCGCCGAGCGCGGTCAGCCGGTCGCAGAAGTCGCGCACCCGGCCGGGAGGGGTTCCCTGCACCGGGTAGCCGGGCGTCGGGTTCAGCGGTATCAGGTTGATGTGGGCCCCGAGGCCGAGGGCGTAACCGGCGAGTTCGCGGGCATCTGACGGTCGGTCGTTGACGCCGTCGATCAATGCCCACTCGAACGACAGACGCCGGCCCTTGGCATCGAGGTAGGCCGAGCAAGCGGCCGCCAGGTCAGCCAGTGGATAGCGCCGGTTCACGGGGACCAGCGCGTCCCGCAGGTCGTCGTTGGCGGCATGGAGGGACACCGCCAGATTGACGGGAAGCGGCTCATCGGCGAGTCGACGGATGCCGGGGATGATGCCGACGGTCGAGATGGTGAGGTGACGGGCCGACAGGCCGAGGTCGGCGTGGATGCGATGGACAGAGGCGACGACGGCGTCGTAGTTGGCCATCGGCTCGCCCATGCCCATGAACACGACGTTCGAGAGCCGCCGCCCGGTCTTCGCCGATGACACCTTGGCCCGGACGACCTGCTCGACGATCTCGCCAGAGGTCAGATGGCGGTCGAAGCCGGCTTGGCCGGTGGCGCAGAACCCGCAACCCATGGCGCACCCCGCTTGGGACGACACACAGACCGTGCTGCGACCCGGATAGTGCATGAGCACGGTCTCGATCTGGCGGCCGTCGGCCAGCGACCAGAGCCACTTCACGGTCTCGCCGCCTTCGCTGGAGGATTCAAGGACCGTCGTCAGCGCCGGCGCGAACTCGGGACGCGCCTCCAGGCTTTGGCGGAGGGCTGTGGGCAACGTGGTCAGGTCGGACGGACCGAGGCCATGGACGTGGAGGCCCTCCCAGATCTGATCGGCGCGATACGAGGGCTGACCGAGTTCGGTCACGATGCGGGCGAGCTCGTCCCTCGTCAGGTCGTATCGGCTCGCCATCCCTCCAGCGTAAGGGCGTCCGAACCTCCGCTCTTCCGGTACGGATACATGGCGCAGGCTCGTTACCGTTGGCACCCATGGCGCTTCGTGAGTCCAACCACCCGTCTGCGCACCCTGTCTCCAGCTCACATGCCGGCACTGGCGGGAGCGAGCATCATCACCGCAACATCCAGGGAGGCTCGGCCCGGGCTGCGGTCTTCGGGGTCAGTGACGGGTTGGTCTCGAACATCGCCCTGGTGCTCGGCATGGCCGGCGCCAGTCCGGCCCCGGGTCTGGTTCGCCTTGCCGGCCTCGTCGGTCTCCTGGGCGGCGCGTTCTCGATGGCCGCCGGCGAGTACGTCTCGATGAAGGCCCAGAAGGAACTCCTCGAGCGCGAGCTCGATCTCGAGCGCATCGAGATCGAGCGTCGCCCCGAAGGGGAGCGCCGCGAGCTGGCCCAGATCTACCGCAGCCGGGGAGTGGCCCCCGAGGTCGCCGACCAGCTGGCGACGGAGATGATGGCCCATCCCGAACTCGCTCTGGAGACCCACGCTCGAGAAGAACTCGGCATCGATCCGAGTGAACTCGGGGCACCTGTCCAAGCGGCCACGACGTCGTTTGCCGCCTTCGCCATCGGCGCCGTCGTCCCGCTCGCTCCGTGGTTCTTCTTCAGCGGCGGGGGTGCGGTCGTGGCGTCGATCGTGCTCGGCGTGCTCGCCGCGCTCGTGATCGGCGTGTTGTTGGCCCGGTTCACCGAACGACCCGTGCTGCCATCGGCGCTCCGCCAGCTGGGTATTGCTGCATTTGCCGCCGGCGTGCCCTACGCCATCGGCAACGCCGTCGGCGTCACCCTGGGCTGACTACCGGGACGTTCAGGGAATTCCCTTCGGGCGCCCGACCCATTCAGTCGGGCGGGAGTGGTCGTCGGTGTCGAAGTCGGTTGTGGTAGCCGCAGGCGAGGCGCCCGTTGTCTTGGCTGGTGATGCCGCCTTGGGTCCAGGGTTGGATGTGGTCGATCTGGCATTTGTGGCTGGGGATGTCGCAGTAGCGGTGGTAGCAGAACTGGTCGCGGACCTCGATG
>JBKJLU010000045.1:0-2559 GCA_046596815.1 Acidimicrobiales bacterium
CGCGAGCGGGGTATCGTTGGCGTGCGTGTCGCCCGCTCCCGCTGTCGCCCCCCGCAGCCGCCGTCGTTCCCCCAGGAGACGGTCTGCGCTCCTGCGTACCCTCGAGCGGTTGAGCGACGACCAGGTCCTGCTCTGTTCGTGTGACGAGCGCCACCTGGCTTGTGCCGGTTGACCCTCCGGAGGATCGTCCCCGTTACGACGCTGCCGTCATCGGCGGGGGGCCCGCAGGACTGAGCGCCGCCGGTTGGCTGGGCCGCTACCGCCGATCGGTCGTGTTGATCGACAGTCACGAGTACCGAAATGCCGCCGTCGGCCTGAGCCACGGCTACCTGGGCAACGACCCGATCCCGCCATCGGACCTGCTGGACAAGGCTCGGTCGGAAGTGCGGGAGTACCCGACCGTCGCCTTCGCTGACGGCACGGTCGAACGCATCACCGGCGTCCGCGATCGCTTCGAGTTGGGTGTCCGGTCGGTCGACGGCGAGAACATCCTCCGGGCCCGCCGAGTGGTCATCGCCACAGGCGTACGCGACGTCTTCCCCGAGGTCGGCAACTTCTTCGAGCATTACGGCGCCGACGTTTTCCATTGCGCCAGCTGCGACGGCTACGAAGCCAAAGACCGTGACGTCGTCGTCTTCGGCTGGGGCGAACACATCTCGGGATTCACGCTGGGCCTACTGACGTGGGCGAAGTCGGTCACCCTCGTCACCGACGGCCACCACTTCGAGGGCTCGCCTCAGGATCGAGCGCTGCTACTCGAGTACGGGGTCGCCGTCCTCGAGGACGAAGCCATCGAGCTGTGTGGGCGGCGGGGCGCCCTCGAGTCGGTGCGGCTGCGGACGGGCGAAACCCTGCACTGCCAGCTCGCCTTCTTCAGCATCGCCCACCTCCCCAACAACGGACTCGCCGCCGACCTCGGCTGTCTCCGCACGGAAGCGGGTTGCGTCGATGTCGACCGCGACGGTGTCACCTCGGTGCCGGGTGTCTACGCCGCCGGCGATCTCACCCCCGGCGTCCAGCTCATCTCGAACGCCGTGGCCAAGGGCGCCGCCGCCGCCATCCACTGCGCCCACTCCCTGATGGGCGAGCGCCCCTGAAACTTGGGTTTTGGAGGGTGAGCGCGCACGGATCGTGCGTCCTCACCCTCCAAAACCCGGAAGGGTCAGCGGTCGTCGACGACGTCGAGGACGAGCTTCCACGAGGCCAGTCCGTGCTCGCACCAGCCGTCGGGTGCGACCAGGCAGTCGTCGGGGGCGCGGCAGACGCCGTCGGCCAGCCACTCCTCCAACTCGTGTTCGTCGGGGGGCGCCCAGCCGCTGTTGACCTCGAACCATGCGTAGGTCGCGGCAACGGCCGCCGCCGCGTCCCCCTCGCTCACAGCGAAGCTTTGACCGCCTCGATCAGCGACGCCGTACGGGGATCGCCCGAGAGGTTCTGCTGCATCTTGTTCATGACGTAGCCAAAGCCGACCTCGGCGTCGACGTCGGCCATCCCGAGCGAACCGCCGGCCCCCGCGTGCCCGAACGACGAAGGGCCGAACAGCGGCGAGAACGACGACGGAAGGAAGAACCCGGAGCCGAATCGCGTCGGGATCTGCAGCACCCGGTCGGGTCCGTTCGCCTGCTCGACGGTGGCATCCTTCACGGTCGCCGAATCGAGGATGCGGACACCATCGACCTCGCCGACGAACGATGCGTACATCTTGGCCAGCGACCTGGCCGTGCAGATGCCGTTGGCCGCCGGGATCTCGGCCGCATGGACCTCTCGGGTGTTGAAGTCCATCGCCGGACGGGTCACGACGAGCGCCCGTTGGGTGAGCGACTCGGGATCGGTGAAGGCCCGGATCATCTCTCGCACGTTCTCCGGGAGCGACTCGACGTCGATGTCGGGACGACCCCCGGCCTCGCCGATACCGGCAAGTTGGAGCAGCGTCGTCACGCGTGGTTCCTCCGCCTCCGGAAGCCCAATCCAGAAGTCGAGGCCGAGCGGTTCAGCGATCTCGTCGTTGAAGAATCGACCGATGCTGCGGCCGTCGACCCGCTTGATGACCTTACCCACGAGCCAGCCATAGGTGAGGGCGTGATAGCCGTGGGCCGTCCCCGGCTCCCAGTAGGGGTGCTGCGCGGCCAACGCTTCGACGATCGGTTGCCACGCAAGGACCTGTTCGGGCGACAGCGCCGGGTCGACCGTGGGCAGCCCCGACTTGTGGCACAGGAGCCAGCGCACCGGGATGTCGCCCTTGCCCTCGGCCGCGAACTCGGGCCAGAACTCCGACACCGGCGCTTCGAGATCGAGGTCGCCCCGCTGGGCCATGAGGTGGGCGCACGCGGCCGTCGCGCCCTTGGTCGTCGAGAAGACGAGCTGCAGCGAATCCTCGGCCCACTCGCGACCAGACTCCTGATCGGCGAGGCCACCCCACAGATCTACGACCTTCTGTCCCTTGACGTAGAGACTGAAGGCAGCACCGACCTCACCGTGATTGGCGAAGTTGGTGGCGAACGCCTCGCGAACCTTCTCGAAGCCGGACGCGACTTCTCCGTGGATCGCGACTTCCTCGCC
>JBKJLU010000289.1:0-11072 GCA_046596815.1 Acidimicrobiales bacterium
CTGGGGGAAGGCAAGAGCTGCCTTCGCCTCGCCGATGCGGACGCCATCGGCCATTGCCCGCTCGCGCTTCGCCATGGTGAGCCGACCGCCATGGCGGTCGGCCAGAAGGCTGACCACGTCGGCCCCGACGTTGTGTCTGGTGCCGACGTACTGGGCCCCGGGGTTCCCGAGGCCCACGATCAACCAGTCGCCGCTCAGCTCTCGGCGGGAGCCTCGCCGCCCTCGGCACCGTCGCCGTCGCCGCCTTCGGCCTCGGCTTCGACGGCTTCGGCCAGCTCTTGCAGGGCCTCGATGTCAGCCTCGGGGATGAGGTCGAGTTCGCTGGTCTGGGCGCCCTGTGCGACCACAATCGCCTCTTCGGGATCGACGTCGGTCGTGACACCCTTCGGCAGCTTCAGGTCGCCGACCCGGATGGCGTCGCCGATGGACAGGTCGCTGATGTCGACGTCGAGGTGGGTCGGGATGGCCGAGGGCGTTGCGTGCACTGTGAGGGAGAACAGGGTCTGGTCGACGACGCCCTCGTTGTTGGTGACCTTCTTGGCTTCACCGATGAGCACGAAGGTGACCTCGGCACTCATGACCTCGTCGCGACTCACGACCTGGAAGTCGACGTGGGTCACGGAGTTGCGGACTGGGTGACGCTGCAGCACCCGGGCCATGGTGAGCTGGCTCTTCCCATCGATCGACAGGTTGACGAGGGCGTTGACGCCGGCCTCGGTGTTGAGGGCCAAGCGCAGCTCGCGGGCATCGACCGCCACCGAAACGGGCTCGGCTCCATGGCCGTAGACCACGCCCGGGATCTTGCCTTCACGCCGGAGGCGCTTGGACGAGCGGGTCCCGCTCTCCCGGCCGGTCTCGGCGACGAGTTGGATCTCAGCCATGGTGGAACGCGCTCCTACGTAGTGCTGCAAAAAGGGGGACATCCCATTTTAGACGGCTCCGCCGCCCACCCCGCCAACGAGCAGCGATCGGACCCGTTTCGAACACTACCGTCCGGCCAGGACTGTCAGAGGCCGGCGTAGGGAGCGCCAGCGAGCAGCCGGCAGGCGAGCGGCAAGCCCCGCCCGAAGGGCCCAGCGCAGAGCGAGCCAGTTAGAACTGGTTTTCGCCGCCGAAGAGCTCGGAGACGGAGGAGTCCTCGAAGACGGCCCGGATGGCGTTGGCGATCAGCGGGGCGATGGAGATCACCTCGAGCTTGTCGAACTGCTTCTCCGAGCCGATGGGCAGGGTGTCGGTGACGACGACCTTCGACAGCTTCGAGTTCTTGAGACGGTCGACCGCCGGCCCACTGAGGACGCCGTGGGTGGCGATGCACCACACGTCGCTGGCCCCCTTGTCCATGAGGATGTCGGCGGCGGCGCAGATCGTGCCCGCGGTATCGATCATGTCGTCGACGAGGACGCAGCGGCGGCCCTCGACGTCGCCCATGACCCCGACGGCCTCGACGACCGCGATCTTGTCCTTGGCCCGCCGCTTGAACACGCTGGCCATGTCCATCCCGAGGTGCTGGGCGTAGCGGTCGGCCACCTTGGTCCGGCCTTGGTCGGGGGCGACCATGACGTACTCGTCATCGCCCATCTCGCGGCGAATGTGATCCTCGAGGACGGGCGCCGCCAGCAGGTGGTCGAACGGTCCGTCGACGAAGCCTTGGATTTGCGGGGAGTGGAGGTCGACGCTGACGATGCGATCCGCCCCGGCGGCGGTGAGGATGTCCGCCACGAGCTTGGCCGTGATCGGCTCGCGCCCTTTGGCCTTGCGGTCCTGGCGGCCGTAGCCGTAGTAAGGACAGACCGCGGTGATGCGCTTCGCCGATGCCCGCTTGGCGGCGTCGAGCATGATCGCCTGCTCCATGATCGCCTCGTTCACGGGCGCGGCGTGGCTCTGCAGGATGAAGACGTCGGCGCCCCGGATCGACTCGCCGAACGTCGCTCGGAGCTCGGTGTTGGGAAAGTCCACGAGATTGGCGTCGCCGAGGGTCACGCCGAGGCTGGAGGCGACCTCTCTCGCCAGATCGGGGTGTGAGCGGCCGGCGTAGAGCTGCAGGTGCTTCTTGGTGACCAGTTCCATCCGCTACTCCTCGCTCGAGCCCACGAAGAATGGCCCGGTCACGGTCCCCGGCGCCACCCGACTTCCGGGAGCGAGCGACGCGAAGGGTCCGACGGTCGCGCCCGCGCCGATCTCGGCCAGGCGTCCGACGGTCTGTTCGACCACCGCCCCCTCACGCACCACGCAGTCGACGAGGCGGGAATCAGGACCGATCTCCGCTCCCCGCTCGACGATCGTGCGCCCCTGCAGCACGGTGCCAGGGAAGAGGGTCACATCGGGAGCGAGTTCGACGGTGGCGTCGATGTAGGTGCGCTCGGGATCGAGCATCGTGACGCCGTTCATCATCCACCGGTCATTGGTGCGGTCGCGAAGTTCGGCTTCGGCGACCGCCAGTTGCGCCCGGTCGTTGATGCCGGCGGGCTCCATGGGGTCGGCCGCCACCATGCTGACCACGTTGTAGCCGGCGTCGTGGAGCACGCCGATGACGTCGGTGAGGTAGTACTCGCCCTGGGCGTTGTTGGGGGTCAAGCGACGCAGCGCCGGGGCCAGCACGCTTCGACGGAAGCAGTAGATCGAGGTGCAGATCTCGTTGATCTCCCGCTCGTCATCGTCGGCGTCCTTGTGTTCGACGATGCGACGGACCCGGTCGTCCTTGCCCCGCACGACCCGTCCATAGCCCGTGGGGTCGTCGAGCACGGCGGTCAGGAGGGTGGCGGCGGCGTCGCTCTGACGGTGGGCGACGACCATGGCCGCAAGGGTGCTGGCCCGGAGCAACGGGGTGTCCCCTGGCACCACGATGAGATCCCCGTCCTCGACGTCGTCGTCGGCGAACGCCGTGAGGGCGACGGCGACGGCGTCGCCCGTTCCCCGTTGCACGGCCTGCTCGACGAACTCGATGGGGAGGTCGGAGTTCGCCTGCTCGGACAGCGTCTTCGTGACCTGCTCGGCGCCATGACCGACGACGACGACCGCCCGATCCAGCGGCAACTCGGCCAGTGCGTCGAGGATGTGCAGCACCATCGCCCGGCCGCACAGGACGTGCAGGGGCTTGGGCCGGCTCGAGCGCATCCGCGTTCCTTCGCCGGCGGCGAGGACGATGGCAGAAAGGGGGCGGGCGGGTGAAACGGCCATGACCCTTGTCTACCCGGTCATCCGGGCACGCCTGTCGTGGCCGCTCATCCAGGAAGACCTGTCGTGGCCGCTCATCCAGGAATGAACGACGTCCCGACCTGGTGGACGAGCACGAGGTAGACGATGGTCCCGACCACATCCGCCACGGCGATGTGCAGCACCCGCCCCCGACTGGCGCCGGCGATGGCGAGGTTGGTTCCGTTGGGCCTGAGGAACACCAACAGCGGCACGCTGCGCGAGGCGACGACCTGCAGGCGGCGCAGCCACGGCCACCGGATCAGCTTGTCGAGAGCCGCACCGCCATGGCGGCGACCGAGGACGAAGTGGAAGGGGTCGGCGACACAGAGCCGGATGCCGGCGACGATGAGGAAGGGGACGAGGCCGACCTTGGGCGCGGCCAGCGCGAGGAAGCCGAGCCGAGGGCTCAGGGCGACAAGCAGGAGCGGGCGGCCGGTGAGGCCGGGGGCGGCGATCGTCCCCAGGCTCGAGACCAGGGTCAGTGCGGCCAGGGGGAGGAGCAGCTTCCTGGCCTCGTGCTGCAGGAGCCCGGTGACCCGTCCGCGCAGTCGGTGACCCATGGGGACACCCAAGCGGGTGGGCGTCTCGGGAAGGTGTCGGAGCGGAATCCGGACGGCGACCACGAGACCAACTCTCGGCGCGCCGAGCGCCCGACTTCAGCGCGGCCGCGTGTCAGTCCGGTGTCGAAGCTCGGGCGGGAGGACTCGAACCCCCATTGACGGCTCCAAAAACCGAAGTCCTGCCATTGGACGACACCCGAATGCCGCCCTGAGTTTACCGGGTGGCGCGATGCCGGCCGCTCCCGGGGGAGCGACCTTTCCGCCCATCGCGCCGTCACCGCTCCGCCGTCGGCGGTGACGACGAGGGCAGTGTGGACCGTGGGGACACCGGTGGTCATGAGTAGGAACTACTCAATTCGTTCGAGAGCCGCCCGGAGCTCGGATCGGCGGCGCACGCCGAGCTTGGCGTACGCCCGCTGGAGTTGGTTCTCGACCGTCCGGACCGAGACGAAGAGCTGGTCGGCGATCTGGCGGTTCGGAAGGCCGAGCGCCGCCAGCTTGGCCACTTCACGTTCTCGGGGGGTGAGCTTGGACTGGCCCAACGGCGACACCGAAGGGGCGATCGCCGGCGTCCTGGCCCCTCCGCAGCGCTCGGCCAGGTCGCGCGACCGTCGAGCGGCCGACTCGGCCGATGACCGCTGACCTTCCGCCTCGAAAATGCTCGCCGCCTGGCCGGCGGCCTCGGCCGCGAACAGCTGGGCTCCCATCTCCTCGTAGGCGCGGCCACAGGCTTCGAGGGACGGGGCGTCACCGGTCACCAGCGCGAGGGCGTGACCCCTTCTCACCTCGGCCAAGGGCTCGCCGGAGGCCGCCAGCTCGCCGAGCCGCTCGACCACCCCGGCACCGTCGGGGTGACCCAAGCGGACGAGATCGTGCAGCGCCGCCGCCTCGAGGGCGTGCTGGCCGCCCTCCTTCGCACGGCCGGCCGCCGCAGTGAGGCGCCGCTCAGCGGAGTCGACGTCTCCCTCGGCCGCTTCGAGGGCCGCCCACGCCCGCTCGATCTCGACGTCGAGGAGGCCGACGCTGCGCATCCCCAGCGATTCGGCTTCGGCCAGCGCCGCTCGCGCCGCCACCGAATCGCCCCGGAGGGCCGATGCATGGGCCAGTCCCACCCAGCACCAGCGGGAGTTCGACCGATCGTGCTGATCGCGGAAGCTGAGCGCGGCTTCCTCGAAACGGCTCGAGGCGAGGGTGAGGTCGCCGCGGCTGATTGCGACCTGGGCCAGGATCATCCCGAACCAGGCGCGGCCTGCCGGGATCCCGGTGGTGATCGACCAGTCGTACCCGAACTGCGCCGGATCGTGGGCCTCCTCGAGGCGACCGGCGTATCCCAGCGCAAGGCACCGCCCGATGATGAACACCGCGGGGTCGACCATCGACGGTTGCCGGCCGACTTCGAGGGCGACGGCGAAGCCGCGGTCGGCGAGGGCGAGCGCCTCCTCGACCCGCCCGGCGATGGCCAGCGCCGCCACTCCCACGGCGGCGGCGGCGACGAGCGCTCGCCCCGTCGCCCGCGCAAACAACGGTTCGAGGATCTCGAGGCCACCGACGACGTCGCCGGCGAAGACCTGACAGTTGGCCCGCTCGGCCCAGAGCTCGTCCTGCCAAGCGGCGTCACGGATGAGTTGGAGGCCGAGGTCGATGACGGCCAGCGCATCGTCGTGACGGTCGAGGCCCCGGAAGAGCACCTCGGCCCGGGTGAGGCAGACCACGGCGAAGGCGGCGTCGTCGCCCGCGTCCTCGGGGGTGACCGGTTCGAGAAGCTCCTCGGCCTCCTGATGCCGACCGGCCCATCGCAGGATGTCGGCCAGCAGCAGCACCGAGGCGATCCCGGCGCCGGCGTCGACGGCGGCCCGACCGAGTCGCTCCTCGAGGACGATGTCGTAGGTGTACCAGGCGAGGCGGGCGGCTTCGGCCAGCAGCTCGGGAGCTGCACTTCCGTCAGCGTCGAGGCGCAGGATGGCGACGCGCAGGATGTCGTCCCGGCGTCGAGCCCCGGCGGACTCGACCAGATCGGCCAACCGTCGTTGGACGTTGCGCAGCCGTGTCACCGGGAGGGTCTGACGACGGACCTCGCCGTAGAGGGGATGGGCCAGACACACCGGCTGGCGACGACCGTCGGAGGTGACGGAGACCAGCGCCCGGCGCTCGAGCGCCTCCACGGCCTTGCCCCCCACCGCCGACTCGAGCGTCACCAGTCCCAGGCCTTCGCCCACGGCCAGGAGGTCGAACCCTTCGAGTTCATCGCCGGACAATCCGGCGAGGCGAGCTTCGACCAGCTCGACCAGACGGGGTGGGGCCTCCAGTTCGCCCTGCAGGCGCCAGAGCCGACCATCCGCCTTGACGGCACCGCTGTCGACCGCGCCGATGAGCAGTTCCCGTAGGTAGAGGGGATTGCCTTCCGATGCCGTCCACAGATGCTGTACCAGGGCCCCGTCGACGGGGCCCTGGAGGGCATCCTCGGCCAACGCCTCGATCTCGGATCGGGTGAGCAACGCCAGCTCGAGCCGCTCGGCCAGTCCGTCCTTCCACAGGGCGGCGATGGCGTCGGGTACCGGTTCCCCGGAGCGGACGGTGACGAGCAGCCGCACGGTGTCCTCGACCGCGAACTGGTGCACCAGGGTCGCCGAGGCGTCATCGAGCAGGTGGGCGTCGTCGACGGCCAGGACCAGGGAACCACCCGCCGGGGTTGCTCGCGCCGACAGCGAGGCCGCGGCCCGGCGCAGCAGACCAAGGCGGCTGTCGGGAAGCTGAAGGTCGTCAGGCAGCAGCGGAGCGATCGCGCCGAGGGGGATGGTCGACGCCGCGCGACTGGCGACGATGCGGGCGGTGGGCGCTCCGGCCGATTCTGCGGTCGAGAGGGCTTCGATGGCCAGACGGGTCTTGCCCACGCCGGCGGGACCTGCGAGGACGAGCGAGCGAGGCCCAGAGGCCCGCCCGAGGCAGGTGGCGATCAGCTGGAGTTCGTCTGTCCGACCCACGAGGGGCCATGTGGCCAACACCGGCGGGAGTTTGCCAGAGTGACCGCTGTCACTCTGCACACCGGGTTTCGCTTCGTCGGAGAGGCACCGCTAGGGTGACCGGCCGACATGGGTTCTCTGATCAAGAAGCGCCGCAAGCGCATGCGCAAGAAGAAGCACAAGAAGCTCCTGAAGAAGACTCGCTGGCAGCGTCGAGCCGGCAAGTAGGTCTCGAGAACTCCGAACGACCGCCCTCAGGGGCGGTCGTTTCGCGTTCTGGCCACCACGGCCCCGGGCACGTGTGGGTGGTCGCCTTCGACGAACCACGTGCCTCCGCTCCCGGCGAGCACGGGGACGGCTCCGGTGGCGTTTCCGAGGCGATCGCGCCACTCGGTCAGGCGGGGCTCGACCGCCAGGGCTGCGGCTTCGAGATCGTTGGGCCCCGACGAGGTGGGACCGCCGAGCCCATCCCACGCCCGGTACACCGCGGGGGTCGAGACGTGCAGGGGCGGTGTGAGCAGCGTGAACGTCAGGGCCTCGAAGGCCAGGGGCTCGACGTGCTCGCCGATCCCCCGCACCCGAGCGCGTCCGCCGACGAGGCAGAAGGGCACGTCCGCGCCGATGCCGGCGGCCAGAGCGAGATCCGTACACCCGGCCCACCGAAGGATGGCGGCGGCGTCCGCCGACCCACCTCCGAGGGCGGCGCCCATCGGGATCCGCTTGGCGAGCGGGACGTGGGCCTCGCGAGCCACCGCAACCAGCGCGCGCGACACCAGATTGTCGGGCGGGAGGTCGTTGGATCCCGAGGCGTCGATATCGAGCACGTCGGCGAAGTCGAGCGTGACCATCTCGGCGTCGATGAGGTGATAGCCGTCGTCCCGCACGCCGACGACCCGCAGGGATCGCGTCAGCTTGGCGAAGGCCTCAACCCGCAGGGACACGGGCCAGTCTCCCCCACGCTTCGACGTCGAGCTCTTCGGCGCGCGACTCGCCCCTGACTCCGGCCGCCTCGAAGGCCTCGGGCGTCACCAGACCGGCAAGGGCGCCCCGCAACATCTTGCGGCGATGGGCGAAACCGGCGCGCACGACGGCGAAGAGGCGATCGGTGGACACGACCGATGGATCGACGGCGGGCGTCGGCCGACGTTCGATGTGCACCAGGGCCGACTCCACCTTGGGCTGGGGGATGAAGACCGTCGGCGGCACCTTGCCCACCAGCTTGGCCCTCGCCCAGTACGCCACCTTCACGGAGACGGCGCCGTACGCCTCGTCTCCCGCCCCCGCAGCCAGTCGTTCGCCGACCTCCTTCTGCACCATGACCAGCATCCGCCCGATCTGCGCCACCTCGTCGAGGAGGTCGGCGACGAGGGGCGTGGCCACGTTGTAGGGAAGATTGGCCACGAGAATCCAACTACCGGCATCGCCCAGCAACGCCTTCCAGTCGAGGCGCAGGGCGTCACCCTCGACCACGGTGGCGCCAACCGGTTCTGCGACCTCCCGAAGGACGGGGAGGAGGTACCGGTCGATCTCGATGGCGGTGACCGATGCACCGGTTTCGGCCAGCGCCAGCGTCAGGGAGCCCAAGCCGGCGCCGATCTCGACCACGCGGTCGCCGGGCCCGACGCCGGCAAGGCGGGCGATGCGGCGGACGGTGTTGGGGTCGGCGACGAAGTTCTGGCCGAGGGCCCGACTCGGGTGCAGGCCGTGGGCGTCGAACAGGTCGAGGATCTGGCGCCGGGTCAGCGTCAGGGTGCGGTCACCACTCGATCGACACGCGGATGACGCCGTCGGAGAGAGGGGCGATCTCGCCGAACGCCGTCTTCGAGAGGTCGACGATCCGCCCGGTGACATACGGACCACGGTCGTTCACGACGCAGGTCGTCGTCTTCCCGTTGGCCAGATTCGTCACCTTCAGCGCCGTCCCCTTGGGCAGCGACTTGTGAGCACACGTGCGGGGGTCGGCGTAGTCGTAGTACGAGGCGCCGCCCTCCTCCCGGCAACACGGAGGCGGTGGGCCCATGGTCGACGTGGTCGTCGGCTTGGCCGTCGTCGACGTCGATGCGGTCGTCGTGGTGGTGCTCGCCCTGGCCGTCGTGGACGTCACCACGGCCGCCGTCACCCGCACCGGCTTGGCCGTGGTCGTCGTCGGCTTCGCGGTCGTCGTGGTCGTCGGCTTCGCCGTGGTCGTCGTCGGCTTGACCGTGGTGGTGGTCGTGGGTGCGGCCGTCGTGGTCGTGGCCTCTTCGTTGGCCCGCAGGAAGACCCGAGCCTCGGCCGCCGACCGGCTCGAGCGCAGCGGTGCGGCGGCGTAGCGGTCGAGGCGCTCGGACGAGGCCTGAGCATCAGCGACACGACCGGCCTCGTCGGAAGGCGCCGCCGCGAGACGGATCTCGGACGGGGCGGTTTCTCGAACGGCGGCGAGGGAGACGAGCGGCACCAGCACCATGCCCGCAGTGAGTGCGAGCGCCGGGAACCACCGTCGTCCCTGAGCGTCGGTACGTCTCAGGACAACACCCTTTGTTGGGGAACGGTTTCTCTGCTTCTACAAGCTCCGAAGACCCTAGGCAGGCCCCGGAGGTGAGGACAAGCCGAAGACCGTTCCGGTGTTCGCCCAGGTCGCGGCCTCCACCACCTCAGCGGCAACACCCTTCACACCAGCCACAGCGGCCCCGACGAGGGGGACGAACGCCGGCGTATTGGTCCGCCCGCGATGGGGCACGGGCGCCAGGAAGGGGGAATCGGTCTCGACCAGCAGCCGGTCGAGCGGACAGAGCGTGACGGCCTCGCGCACGTCCTCGGCCGTCTTGAAGGTCACGATCCCGCTGAACGACAGGTAGGCCCCCAAGTCGAGGCAACGACGAGCCTCCTCGGCGCCGCCGGTGAAGCAGTGGAAGATCGTCCGCTCGGGAACGCCCTCGGCTTCGAGCACCGCCCACGTGTCCTCCCACGCCTCACGCGTGTGGATCACCAAGGCGAGATCGGAGGCGTGGGCGAGACGGATCTGGGCGCCGAACACGTCCTGCTGCACGTTCCGGGGCGAATGGTCGTAGTGGTAGTCGAGTCCGCACTCGCCCACGCCGACGACCTTCGGAGCGCCGAGCAGCGGTTCGATCCCGTCGAGGCCGTCGGAGGCGTCGTGGGGGTGCAACCCGACCGTCGCCCACACGTCGGGGTGCTGCCGGGCGACCTCGATGGCGGCGGCGGATTGGGCGACGTCGGTACCCACGCTCACCATCCGTCCGACCCCGGCGGCGCGTGCCGCATCGAGGTGGGCGGCCACGTCTTCGAGTCCCTCGTAGGGCAGGTGGCAGTGGGAGTCAGCCCACATCGCCGAGCAGCTCCTCGAGCACCATCCAGGCGACCGGCTCGGCCCCGATGGCGCGATTGACGAAGGCTGCAGCGGCGGCACCCGTCGAGGGACAAGCGAGAAGGGACGACTGGAAGCCCACTCCGCCACCGGCATGGCCCCACATCGACCGACCGGCGATGGTGCCGAGGATGAACCCGAGACCGACATCCCCGCCGGCCGCACGCTTCACCTGAGGCGAGAGCGCCTCCTCGACCAAGGCCGCCGGCAACAGCGTCGGCCAGCCGGCGGCGAAGCCAAGGAGGTCCTGGGCCGTGGTCCATAAGCCGCCTGCCGCGGGGACACTCGGCACCACCCGTCGTGCGGGAGCGATCCGGCCGGCTTCGGCGCCGTGGCCCGATGCCACGCCCGCCGCCGGCCAGGGCGCTCTCGTCGGGAAGTCGCTGTGGGACATGCCCAGGGGCTGAAGGACTTCTCCGCTGACCACCTCGGCATATCGTGCATCCCGAGTCTCGGCGATGAGCTGTCCCAGAGTTGCGTAGCCACCGTTGCTGTATGCGTGGGCACCCCTCGGACCGTCGCAGGCGAGCACCGGGCCGAGGAGACCAGCAGCATCGGGCACTTCCTCGACCCAAAGTTCGAAGGTGGATGAGATACCGCCGGTGTGGGTGAGTAGCTCACGAACCGTCACCTCGTCGTCGGCCAGCCGGAACGCGCGGAGTCGGCCGTTGACCGCTTCGTCGAGGTCGAGGTCTCCCGTGGCTACCAGACGGAGAACGGTGACCGACGTGAGCAGCTTGGTGATCGAGTAGGCGGCGAAGCGGTGCGTCATGGTTGCCGGAGCGGCCGCTTCAAGATCGGCCCATCCGAGGGCGATTGCGATCGCAACATCGGGCGAGTCGGCTGGCGTGGCGCGATCCGGCGGGGACCGAACGCCGGCGGCCACCACACCGACCGCACCTTCACCGGCGAACCGAGAGACGAGTGCAGTGCGGAGTTCGCCCGAGGCGCCGGTGACGATCATCGGCGGGTCGGCAAGGCGCTCATCGT
>JBKJLU010000325.1:0-2869 GCA_046596815.1 Acidimicrobiales bacterium
CACAGCCTCAGCCCGGTCATCCACAACGCCGCCTTCCAGGCGCTCGATCTCGACTGGGTCTACCTGGCCCTCCCCGTCGCCGCCGGTTCAGGTGGGGACGCGGTCGACGCCATGCGCACGCTTGGCATCGACGGCCTCAACGTCACGATGCCCCACAAGGCCGATGTCGTCCCGGGACTCGACGGCCTCTCGGCCACCGCTCGGTCGCTCGGTGCCGTCAACACCCTCCATCGCGTCGGGAACGAGATCTGGGGTGAGAACACCGACGGTGCCGGGTTCCTCGACGCCCTTCGCCACGACGAAGGCTTCGATCCGCTCGATCGTCGGGCCGTGGTCTTCGGCGCCGGGGGAGCCGCCCGGGCCGTCGTGCTCGCGCTGGGCGAGGCGGGCATCGCCGACGTCGCTGTCGTCAACCGAACGGCGTCGAACGCCGTCGTGGCCTCAGCCCTCGCCGGACCGGCCGGCCGGGTCGGCACCGAAGACGATGTCGACCTCGCCGACCTGATCGTCAACGCCACTCCGGCCGGGATGCACGGTGCGCTCGCCGATGCGCTCGTCGTCGAGCCGCGTCGCCTGCGGCCTGACCAAGTGGTCGTCGACCTCGTCTATTCGCCGGCTCGCACACCGCTGCTGATGGCCGCACGGGAGCGCGGCGCCGTCGCCGTCACCGGGCTCGGGATGCTGATCCACCAGGCAGCCCATTCGTTCCGACTCTGGACGGGTGAAGACCCTCCGCTGGAGGTCATGTCGGCGGCCGCGCTTGCGGCAATGGCGGCAAGAGAGTGAACTCTCGCTGAAGTAGGGGTTCTGACCTGCCGATGAAGCTGTGTCCCGCCCGGTTCTGGAGGTCATCATGTCGCTGCAGGGTTCACTCGAGTCATTCGCACTCCCCGACGTCTTGGTCCTCCTCTCGTCCACGAAGAAGGACGGCGAGCTCCGGGTCGTCGGCGGTCGGGTCGACGGTCGCATCTGGCTCGAGAAGGGCCAGATCGTCCACTCCGCCGTCGGTGGCACCGAGACGAGCGCGGTCGACGGGCTCTTCCAGCTCTTGCGCCTCGACGCTGGCACCTTCAACTTCGATGCCGGGTCCGAGCCGGACCACCGGTCCGAGCCCGAGACCATCGACCTCGTGCTCGCCGACGCTCAGGTGCGGTTGGGTGAGTGGAACGAGATCGCACGGGTCGTTCCCCACCTCGACGCCATCGTCGACATGGCTGCGGATTCACCGGACGACGAGGTGGTGGTGACCCGCGAGCACTGGCGCCTGCTGCGCACGGTCGCCGGCGGCCGCTCGGTCCTCGATCTGATGACGGCCCTCGGCCAGACCGAGTTCGACGCCTGCAAGAGGGTCAAGGAGCTCGTCGAGCTCAAGCTGGCCAGCATCGACATCGACGCCAAGCCCAAGGCCGCCCCGGCGGCCGCTCCGGCGCCTGTGGCCAAGTCTGCACGCCCGGTCGAGACCGAGGCGGAGCCCGTGTCGGCCAAGGCATCGGCGCCTGCGTCCGAGGCCGTCAAGGCCGAGGCGGAGAAGCCCAAGGCGGCGGCCGCCGTGTCGGAGCCTGCGTCTGAGCCCGTGTCGGACGCTCAGGACGAGATCGACAAGCTGGTCGAGCTGGCCAGTCGTCCGGCCAAGGTGCGGGCCAGCACGAGCACCGACAGTGACGACGAGCGCCCGTCCAGCCGCCCGGCGGCCACCAAGTCGGATCCCGTGCTCGAGCCGGCCGACGAAGCTCGGGCCCTCGTGGCCCAGCTCGCCGCCCTCAGCGGCGAGGAGGAATCCGAGGTCGCGGCCAAGGTCACCGAGCACCTGGCCTCCGGTGGCGAGCTGCCCGACGTCATCGACGGCGATGAGCCCATCAACCGTGGCCTGCTTTTGAAGTTCCTGTCGTCGGTCCGCAACTAGGCCCGACCCGCAATGGTCGGCCCTCAATCCTCGGTCATGAATGGCCGATGGATGGGGAATACTGCGTCTGTCCCGCGCGCCGGCGGGCCAAGCAGGTGAAAGCCGAGCCAGGCGATGTCTGATATCGACAAAATCGGAGCGTTCCTCGTCTCCCGGGGCCTGCTGAGTCAGGCTCAGCTCGAGGCCGGCCTCGGTGAGCAGGCTCGCACCGGCAAGTCCCTCGGACGCATCCTCCTCGACCAGAACGTCGTCTCCGAAGCCGACCTCATCGCGGCGCTGGCGGTGCAGATGGGGATGGACTTCGTCGATCTCGACACCTACAACGTCGACGCCAGCGCGGCGACGATGATCAGCGACAGCCTGGCCCGCCGCTACGAGGCCATGCCCATCGGCTGGGAGAACGGCCAGTTGCTCGTGGCCATGTCCGACCCGAGCAACGTGTTCGCCATCGACGACATCCGGACGATCACCCGATCCGACGTCAAAACGGTCATGGCGACGAAGCAGTCGATCATCGCCGCCATCGAGAAGCACCATCGGATGGACGCCGAGGCCGAAGGAATCAGCGCCGAGGCGTCCTCCGACTTCGAGGACGAAAACGACCTCTCCTCCGTCCGAGAGGTCGTCGAGGACGCCCCGATCGTCAAGTTGGTCAACCTGCTGATCAGCCAGGCCGTGGCCGACCGCGCTTCGGACATCCACATCGAACCGGGTGAGAAGGACCTGCGGGTCCGGTACCGCATCGACGGCGTGCTCCACGAGAAGATGCGGCCCCCGAAGAACATCCAGAACGGCATCATCAGCCGGCTGAAGATCATGGCCGACATCAACATCGCCGAGCGCCGCATCCCCCAGGACGGACGGGTGACCGCCAACATCGGCGGCAAGCCCATCGACCTCCGGGTGGCCACCCTGCCGACGGTCTACGGCGAGAAGGTCGTCATGCGGATCCTCGACAAGTCGACG
>JBKJLU010000328.1:0-3898 GCA_046596815.1 Acidimicrobiales bacterium
CGCCGTTCCCCGCCTTGACGTGGATCTGGGATTCGTCGATGAACGCGGACACGAAACGAGTCTACGAGCGACGTTCTGGGCGGATTCCTTCGTGCATGGGACGGATAGATCCGCCCAGAACGAGAGGGGGCTCAGGCGGAAGCGGTCTCTTCGACCTGCGTCTGGTCCTGCGTCTGATCCAGCGCCGGGACGTCGTCGAGAACGTCGACCAGCTTGCGGCCCTTCCGGGCGCCGAACTTCACCTTGCCGGGAGCGAGCGCGAACAGCGTGTCGTCGCCGCCCCGTCCGACGTTCTCGCCCGGATGAAAGCGGGTGCCCCGCTGACGCACGATGATCGCTCCGGCGGTGACGGCCTGGCCGTCGAACACCTTCACGCCTAAGCGCTTGGCCTCGGAGTCACGCCCGTTCCTGGTGGAACCGCCACCCTTGGTCTTCGACATGAGGTCAGTTCCCCTTCGAGATGCCGGTGATCTCGATCGTCGTGTAGTGCTGACGATGGCCCCACCGGCGGCGCTGGTTGGTCTTGTTCTTGTAGATGAAGCCCCGGATCTTGGGCCCAGAGGCCTCGCCGACGATGCGGGCGGCGACCGAAGCGCCGCTCAGGTTGGGAGCACCGGCGATGACGGTCTCGCCATCGACGAGCAGGACGGGAACGAAGCTGAGCTCGCCGTCGTCCGCGCTGAGGCGCTCGACGTCGAGGCGCTCGCCTTCGGCCACCCGATACTGCTTTCCACCGGTCTTGATGACTGCGTACACCGAGCCTCCACTGGGCCTCAACGGCCGCTGGACAACAGCCCGCCAGTGTAGGGGAGCCACTCTCCCCCGACGAAACCGGGGATCACAACAAACTCTGGTCGAAGACGAGGCCGCGACCGGCGCAGAGCGAGCAGGTCTGGCTGAATGATTCCACGAGGCCCTCGCTCACCCGCTTCCTCGTCATCTCCACCAAGCCGAGTTCGGAGATGTCGAACACCTGAGTGCGGGTCTTGTCCCGGGCCAGGGCCTCCTTGAACGCCCGCATGACCTCGGTGCGATTCTCCCGGATCTCCATGTCGATGAAGTCGATGACGATGATGCCGCCGACGTCGCGCAGGCGCAGCTGGCGGGCCACCTCGGCCGCCGCCTCGAGGTTGTTGCGGAACACCGTTTCCTCGAGGTTGGTGGTGCCCACGTTCTTGCCCGTGTTGACGTCGATGACCGTCAGGGCTTCGGTGCGCTCGATGATGAGCGATCCTCCCGAAGGCAGCCAGACCTTGCGGTCGAGGGCCTTGTGGAGTTGTTCGTGCACATGGAACCGTTCGAAGATCGGGAGCCCATCGGCCTCCTCGTCGTAGAACTCCACCCGGTCGGCGAGCTCAGGCGTGATGCTGGCCACGTAGTCCCTCACCT
The DNA here is from genome assembly GCA_046596815.1 of Acidimicrobiales bacterium. Taxonomy (GTDB): domain Bacteria; phylum Actinomycetota; class Acidimicrobiia; order Acidimicrobiales; family CADCTF01; genus DATLED01. Next base: position 1,390 of record JBKJLU010000328.1, read on the forward strand.
CCTCGAACAGCGCCCGATCGTCGATGACCACGCCGCGATACTCCTTGTTGAACTCCTCGCGGATCACCCGGACGGCCAGGTCGGGCTCCTTGTAGAGCAGCGCGGGCGCCTTCGACCGAGCCGCCAACTCTTCGATCTGTTCCCATTGCTTCAGGAGGCGCAGCACGTCGCGGCGCAGTTCGTCGGCCGTCGTGCCCTCGGCCGCCGTGCGCACGATCACGCCGTGATGGGACGGCTTCACCTCGTCGAGGATGCGGCGCAAGCGCTTCCGTTCGTCGTCGCTGAGGCGCTTGGAGATGCCGTAGGTGTCGGAGTTGGGGATGAGGACGACGAATCGTCCGGGGAGCGAGACCTCCTGGGTGAGCCGTGCGCCCTTGGCGCCGATGGGGTTCTTGGTCACCTGGCAGACGATGGTCTGACCCGACTTGAGCATCTGCTCGATCTTCAGGTTCTGGTTTTTCTTCGACGACTTCCCGCCACCGCCCCCGCTGTCGGCCCCTTCGACATCGTCGAGGTCGTCGCGAACGTCGCTGCGGTAGAGCACGGCATTCTTCGGCGTGCCGATGTCGATGAACGCCGCTTCCATGCCGGGAAGCACGTTCTGGACGCGAGCCAGGTAGATGTTGCCGTCGATCTGGGTGGCGTCATCGGTGGGCCTCGAGACGTAGTGCTCGATCAGGGATCGGCCTTCGAGTACGGCGATCTGGATGGCGTTCGGGCGCACATGGACACCCATGTGATAGCGGCCGAGAGGGCGTCCGTTGCGCTCCTTGCCGCGACGCTTCTCGAGGGTCTCCTCGTTGAGTTCGACAGGACCGAGGTCGTCGTCCTCGACCCGCACACCGGCCCGAATGGCGCCGGCGTCGTTCGGGCGACGACCGTCGCGCCCGCCACCGCCCCCGCCGCCGACGCCGCGACCCCGTCCACCACGGCGACGTTTCTTGCCCGTCCCGTTGCTGTTTCCATTGCCCTCGCCGGAAGCTCGATCGTCCGCTGCGGCCGCGCCGTTGGACGCGGTTCGTCGCGGCCCGGGAGGCGGCGGGATCACCCGCGCGGGCCGGGTGTCACCGATGCTCGGCTTGGCCGGCGGTGCCTCCGAACTCTGAAGCTCGCCACCGACGACGTCGTCGACCCCGAAGCCACCGGCCTCGTCGGGCTTGCGTCCACGACCGCCGCGTGAGCCGCGACGGCGCTTCTTCGGGGCGGTCCGCTCAGCCGCGCTGGGCGGGCCACCAGTGACGTCTGCGGGGCTGCGCGGGAATGACGGGGCCGGGCGGGGTTCCGGGGCATCTGGTGCCGCCGGCGCCCCGGTCACGGGGTCGGACATGGGTGAAGTCCCTTCTCATGACACCCGCTCGAGTAGCTGTGCGGGTGGCGCGCCTTCGGCGTCGGGCGGGAGGGGGTCCTCCCGCGCGCCGTCAGCGCGCGAAATCCATTGGTTGGTCCTGCGAACTCGGACCTCCTCCAGCGTGGGGCTGAGGGCGGTGAGGAACTCGGCGGGGCGCAGACCACGGGGTCGGGTGGCGAGCTCAGCGACGAGTTGCACGCAGGTACGTCCATCGTCGGCTGCAACCTCGCCGCAGACGTCGACGGACAGGATCGCCGGGCGGACGTCGTCGGTGACGGCCTGGCCCTTGCGCTCCCGGGTGATGACGATCGACGGCGCGGCCAGTGCCTGGGCCACGAACGTGCGTAGCTCGGTGAGGGTGGCTCCGGCGGCGGTGATCTCGAAGGTGGTCGAGGAGACCTCGTGTTGCAACGAGTCGTGCCGATCGTCGATCCGGACGACGGCGATCACGTCGACGCCTTCCGGCAGTGCTGCGGTGAGGCGTTGCGGTAATGCGTCGAGCTCGAGTCCTTCGACCTTTGCGGGGTCGAGTTCGAGATCGAGATACTCGGCCACAGATTCGTGGCCGGTCGAGAGGGCGAGCCCGAAGCTGACCTTGGGTCGGGGCGAGAACCCGACCGAATAGGCCAGCGGGAGTTCGGTGCGACGGAAGGCCCGTTCCCACATCCGAGCGAGGTCGCGGTGGCTCGTCCACCGGATCTTTCCCGTCTTGGAGAACTTGACCCGGATCCTCATCGGACCGCCGGACGCAGCAGCTTCACCGGAACGAAGCCGCCCGAGGCGAGGTCTTGCCCGGTGCCCTGCGATCCTCCGGCGGGGGGCGTCGCTGACGCGACACGATGCTCGATGCCGTAGCCCGTGCAGGCGCCACAGTCGTAGCAGGGCGTCCAACGACAGTCCTCGATACCTGACTGGGCCAGCGCGTCCTGCCAGTCGCCCCAGAGGAAGTCCTTGTGGAGGCCGGCGGAGATGTGATCCCAGGGGAGGACCTCGTCCTCGGTGCGGTGGCGATGCACGTACCAGTCGATGTCGAGCCCTGCCCGCGCCATCGCGTCCTGCCAGAGGTCGAGGCGGAAGAACTCCGACCACTCCTGGAAGATGCCGCCGTGGCGCCACACGTCCTCGATGACGGCGCCGATGCGGCGGTCGCCGCGACTGGCG
>JBKJLU010000330.1:0-6998 GCA_046596815.1 Acidimicrobiales bacterium
CGACTCGCCCGAACCGAACTCGACGCGCCCGTTCGACACGAGGTCAAGGGTGGCGATGCGCTCGGCCGTGCGCGCCGGGTGGTTGTAGAAGGGCGCCGTCTGCACGATGCCGTGCCCGAGGCGGATGTTCTTCGTTCGCTGGCTGGCGGCGGCGAGGAAGACCTCGGGCGCGCTGGAGTGGGAGTACTCCTCGAGGAAGTGGTGCTCGACCTCCCACACCGTGTGGAAGCCGAGCTGATCGGCCAGTTCCACTTGGTCGAGCGCATCCTGAATCAACTGGCGCTCGCTGTCCGCGGTCCAGGGCCGGGGCAGCTGGTGCTCGTAGAAGACCCCGAACTTCATGCCGGGTCGACAGCGGCAAGACGACCGGCGGCCGACACCGGCTCGTCGGCGACGGCGTGGAAGCCCTCGAGGATCGAGGCGCCGTTGGCCTTCTGGTTGCACCAGTGCTCGACCTCGTTGAGCACCGCCTTACGGTTCAGGTCACGACCGGTGCCGAGGCTGTTGTTCAGGGCCGCATCCCAGATGAGCCGGAACATGTCCTCGCCTTCGTACTTCTTGCCGGACGAGCCGATCCACGTGCGGTCGCGCATCTCGGTGAGTCCGGTCTTGAGATAACCGACGTGCGGGGTCTCGTCGCCGCGGATGTAGGAGACGAGCTTGGCCGCCTCGCCGTCGCCGGCCACCAGGGTCGAGTCGCTGAGCCAGGTCTCGGCCCACTTGAAGGTGTGGAACGCCTGGATCTCGATCAGCAGCACGCGAGTCATCAGACCGGCGATGGCCTCGAGGTTCGGGTCGATGTCGTCGGGCAGCAGGCGGGCGGGCATTTGTGCCGCGGGGCTACCTGCGGGCGCCGGACCGAAGCCCATGCGCTGCAGCATTCCCTCGATGTCGATCGTCGCCGTGGGGTTCTCGAAGGCGATGTCGCGAGCGGCGAACCACATGTCCTTGTGGCCGGCTTCCTTCTCCCACCCGGCCTCGTCGCGCCCGTGGGCCTCGAAGAGTCCCTTTCCGAGGTGGTCGACGGCCGTGCCTTGAATCGACTCCTCGAAGTGCTTCTGCATGTTGCCCGGCTGCAGAAATCGGATGTTGGCGCCGAAGCCCTCGACGGTGCCGATGCGCGTGAGTGTGCCGATGAGGGGCTCGGGCACGCCACTGCGAATGAGGTGCTCGGCCTGGGCGACGTTCGGATAATTCTCTGGCCACGTCTCGAGCGGGATATCGATGACGGGCTTGGCGAACTCCGCCGTGTGCTTGTCCTGCCAGGCGACGATGCCGGGCACGCGGTGCTTCGTGCGGGGCGAGACGTAGCCGCCCTCGGCGTCGAACCCACCGTGGCAGCGCACGCCGCCGGCGATGAGCGGCTCGGTGATGTCGGCATCAGCCAGCAGCTCGGTCTCGGTGAACTCCACCTGTGACGTGGTCATAACGACGAACCCCCCGGGTCAGCGAATGTCCAAGTGTATACCGGCGGGTATACATCCTCCTTTTGGCAGCCGGATCCCGCCTCTGCTGGCGGGATTTCGCTGACAAAACGGGGGCTCCACAAGTACGGTCTTCGTCCCCGTGCCTGCTCCCGCCGATCTCGACGATGAACACGACGATGAACTCGACGCCGAGCAGCGTTACATCGAGCACTCGTACACCTGCCTCGACTTCATGCGCGACCGGGCCGAGAAGCTCCTGGCGGCGGCCCCCGCCGACCCCGATCTGCAAGCCAGTCTGAAGCGCCGGGTCTTCCAGCTCACCGATACGCCCCGACCCCTCTGCTTCGGTCGCCTCGACACCGAGAACAACGAGCGGTGGCACATCGGCCGGCGCCACGTCGAGAACGAAGCCGCCGATCCGGTCGTTGTCGAGTGGCGGGCCCCTATCGCCGTGCCCTTCTACCGGGCGACCATCGACGAGCCGCTCGGCCTGAAGCGACGTCGGCAGTTCGTGGTCGAGGGACGATCCCTCGTGCAGATGGCCGACGACCTCTTCGGACCCGACGCCGTCGCCCTCGCCGCCGAGGGACCCCAGGTCCGCGGACGCGACGCCTTGTTGGCCGAGCTCGAGCGGGCGAGGACGGGCCAGATGCTCGACATCGTTGCCACCATTCAGACCGAGCAGGACGTCGTCATCCGCGCACCGATGGCTGGCATCCTCACCGTGCAGGGCGGACCGGGAACGGGCAAGACGGCCATCGGCCTGCACCGCGCCGCCTTCCTGCTCTTCGGCAACGACGCACTGGCTCGCGCCGGTGTGCTCGTGCTCGGACCGAACCGCACTTTCCTCCGCTACATCGCCCAGGTGCTCCCGTCCCTCGGGGAAGAGGCCGTGGTCCAGACGATCCTGAGTGACCTGGTGCCCGATGCATCTGTCCGCTCGACCGAGGAGCCGGCGGCGGCTCGGATCAAGGGCGACGAACGCATGGCCGAGGTGCTGCGTCGGGCGCTGTTGCTTCGACGGCGACCCCTCACCGACGACGTCGAAGCCCGCCACCAACGGCTGCGGGTCGTCGTGGGGGCCGACAAAGCCAACGAACTGGCCGAAGTCGTCGCCGGTCGTCGCATTCCCTACAGCGCGGGCCGCGCGACCATGCGCGATCTGCTCGCCCGCGCCGTCTACGAGCGCTACGCCGAGATGGCCGACACCGTGGGCATCGAGTACGCCGCCGTGTCGAGGTCGCTCAGCACCGACCCCGGCTTTCGCAAAGCCCTCGACCAGCTGTGGCCGAGCGTCTCGGCGCCGGCGCTCGTGCGCGAGTTGCTGTCGAATCGGTCCCGCCTGGCCGAGGCGGCCGATGGCGTGCTCACCGATGACGAGCAACGGACGTTGCTGCGAAAGGCGGGGCGCTCGCTCAAGTCCGAGGCGTGGACCGAGGCCGACGGACCCCTCGTCGACGAAGCCGTCGAACTCATCGAGGGCCGCCTTCGCACCTACGGCCATGCGGTGGTCGACGAAGCCCAGGACCTCTCCCCGATGCAGGCCCGCATGTTGGCCCGGCGGGTGCCGAGTGGATCGCTCACCATCCTCGGCGACATCGCCCAGGGCACCGGCGTCTGGGGACGCGATTCCTGGGACGACCTGCTGCGCCACCTCCCGGCGCCCGATGGCGTCCGTATCGAGGAACTGCGCCTCGGCTATCGCGCCCCCGGACGCGTCCTCGCCGTCGCTTCACGGCTCTTGCCGTCGATTGCGCCCCATCTTCAGGCGACCGAGTCGATCCGGCCGGGTCACAGTGACCCCCGCTTCGTCCAGGTCGACCCGCCCGATGACAAGGGCAACGGCGCGCTGGCCACGGCCGTCGCTCGCGAAGCTGCGGCCTTGGCGAGGGACTGGACATCCGTGGCCGTGATCGTTCCGAGCGGGCTGCACGACGAAATCGCCGTCGCGTTGGCCACGGCGGGGGCCGATCTCGGTGACGCCGAGCGCGAGGGTCTTGATCACGCAGTGACGCTCGTGCCCGCGCTGACCTCGAAGGGCCTCGAGTTCGACGCCGTCATCGTCGTCGAGCCCGCAGCCATCGTCGAAGACGCCCCCGGGTTGGACGGCTCGCCCCGGCTCGGCCTCCGGCTGCTCTACATCGCACTCACCCGGCCGACCCAGCACCTCACGGTCATCCACGCCGCCCCCCTCCCCGAGGCCCTCCTTGCGGACGAGAGGAATTCCCTCTGACGGACGATGGCAGGACGATCGCCCGTCCGTAGGGTGACGCCATGGTCGCTACCACCACCACGCGTTCGCGCCGCCATCCCCGGAGACAACGAGGTCGGGGACGGAACTCGGCGGACGGCCAGGTGCTCGGGGTTCTGCTCGTTCTCGGAGGCATCGGCTGGTTCTTCCAGCAGGTCGGGGTGCTCGAGCTCTCGCTCAAGACGACGCTGTCTTTGCTGCTGATCACCCTCGGCGTCGGCCTCGTGTTGACGGCCCGCCGGGCGGGTGGCGCCGGACTCGTGGTCGTCGGTCTTGGCCTCGTCTTGGTGTTGGCCAGCGTCTCCGCCCTTGATGTCGGCCTCCTCCAGAAGGGGATCGGCGAGCGCACGTTCACACCGGTGGCTGCCGACGACGTGCTGGAGGACTATCAACTGGGAATCGGCACGATGACCCTCGACCTCACCCACGCCGACCCCGACGACCTCGCCGGCAAGTCGATCGACGTGCAGATCGGCCTGGGTGAACTCATCGTGCTGCTGCCCCCGGCCGATGATGTTTCGGTGGTCGTACGAGCCAAGGCCAGGGCCGGCGAGGTCGACCTCTTCGGAACGCCGGTGAACGACGGCGGCACCAACGTCATCGGCCGTTTCGAGGATCCCCGCATCGAAGGCGCGCAGGCCCTCGGACTCGATCTCGACGTCGGCCTCGGCACGGTGCAGGTCCTGCGCCCGAGACCTTGAACGCCACCGAGATCCGCCCGTCGAGGGTGCTCGCCGGCGTCTTCTTCACCCTCACCGGCGTCGGGTTCCTGCTCGAGAGTCTCGGCGTCTGGACGCTCGATCTCGTCTATCTGTGGCCAGTGCTGCTCGTCGGTATCGGCGTCGCCTTCATCCTCGGGCGGGCCCGAACCCGCCGCATCGAAGAAGGCCGCAGCGCCACCCTGGCCGTGGCCGAGGAACGAGTTCGGATAGCCCGTGAACTCCACGACATCGTGGCCCACGGCGTGAGCCTGATGACCATCCAGATCGCGGCAGCCCGGCGAGTGGCCAGGTCGAAGCCAGAAGCCGCGGACCAGGCGTTGGCCGCGGCTGAACAGGCGGGGCGCCAGAGTCTGACCGAACTGCGAAGCCTGCTCGCCGTGTTGCGGTCGGCCGACGACTCCCTCGGGGCGGCATCGCGATCGGACGGGTCGGGGGCGTACGTCCCCCTCTCGCCTCCACCGCGTCCTTCCGAGCCTCCGGCTCCGACCGCTCCCCTTCCCAAGCTCGCGGACATCTCCGGGCTCGTCGACAACCTGCGAGCTGCGGGGCTCGACGTCGAGGTCGAAGTGACGGGCCTCACCCCCGAGCCGGTCGCGCCCGGCATCGAATTGGCGTGTTACCGAATCGTGCAGGAGTCGCTCACCAACGTCGTCCGCCATGCCCCAGGGGCGCGCGTCGTCGTCGACCTGGATTACGAGCCCAATGCGATCGACATCGTCATCGACGACGACGGCGCCGGGCTCATGGCCCTGCGGCCGGCGGGCGGCGGGCATGGCATCGTGGGGATGCGCGAGCGGGTCGCCGCCAGCGGCGGCACGCTGGAGGTCGGGCCCCGCTCGACCGGACCGGGGTGGCGGGTCCACGCTCGCTTTCCCACCACCCCCGCGAGGAGCGCTCGATGATCAAACTGCTGGTCGTCGATGACGAGGCCCTCGTCCGGTTCGGTTTCACCCTCATTCTCGGGGCCGAGGATGACTTCGAGGTCGTGGGGGAAGCCGCCGATGGACAGGAAGCCATCGAACAGGCTCGCCTCCTGCGCCCCGATGTCGTGCTCATCGACATCCGTATGCCCCGCCTCGATGGGGTGGCCGCGACCAGAACACTCGTGGCCGAAGGCTTCAAGGTGCTCATCCTGACCACCTTCGACCTCGATGAATACCTGTTCAACGGGGTCAAGGCGGGCGCCAGCGGGTTCTTGTTGAAGGACGTTCCGCCCGACGACCTGGCCGCCGCCGTGCGAGCCGTGGCCCGGGGCGATGCCCTGGTAGAGCCGCGCATGACGCGACGCCTGCTCGAAGAGTTCGCCAAGGCCCCGTCGGCGAAGGCGGCTGCGGAGAAGGCTGCGCCCCCGGGCCTGGTCGATCTGACCGAACGCGAACTCGAGGTCTTCGCGGAGATGGCACGCGGGTCGACCAACGCCGAGATCGCCACGGCGCTCTACATCAGCGAGACCACCGTCAAGACCCATGTGGCTCACGTGCTGATGAAACTGCAACTCCGCGACCGGGTGCAGGCCGTCGTCCTGGCCTATGAGTCCGGTCTGGTCCCGCCCGCCTCGTCCTAGAGGATGGGCCGGGAATCCCTCGCTCGGCCGACGACGCCGAGCGGCCCCATCCGTACCGTGAAGAGCATGCCGAGCGACATCGACGGACTTGATCTCTACCCTCCCGACGCCGACGACCTCGACGTCACTCACGACGAGCGCCGGTCACGGCTGCGGGCGGTCGCCGGGACGGCCCTGCTGGTCTGGGGCACGTCGTTGCTCGTGCAACTGGCACTGGGCATCGACGTCGACACCTTCGTCCTCGGACTCGGTGCGGGGGCCCTCGCCGGCTGGGTGCAGGTGCGGCGCTACACGTGGTTCGTGGTGGGTTCCATCCTTGCGGGACTTGGCACCGCCGAGGTTTCCGAAGCCGTGACCAACGGTGCTTTCGGCGCCTCCGTCCGCTCACTCCTGATCGCCGCCGGCTTCGCCGCCATCTACGTCCGCTACCCGCGACGGTCGAAGTGGGCGTTGGTGCCTGCCGGCATCCTGGCCTTGTTGGCCGCCGCCGCTTTCGGAGCCGGACTCATCGGCCTGCTGCCAGCGCTGCTCGGGCGCGCCCTCCTTCCCCTCCTTCTCGTCAGTGGAGGGGCACTGCTGCTCTTCCGCAACTCGCTTCCGCCGAAGACGGTGAAGGTCGGGCTGGCCGCACTCGCCACGATCTTCGTTCTCGTCGGCGTGACCAGCGTGCCCGACGCCGAGCGCGTCGAGGTCGTCGAGGGCCGGGCCGTCGAGATCTCACCGCATCCCCTTGACGATTCTCCGATCGAGTTGCCCTCGCTCAAGGGACGCACCTTGGTCCTCGACGGCACGACCGGCAGCGTCGTCTTCCGCACCGCCGACTCGGCCAAGATCGAAGAAGTCGGCGGCGGATTCCGAACGCTCCAAAGCCCGGTCGTGGTCGAAGAAGACGGCGACAAAGTGCGTGTGAGGTTCACCGAGTCCGGCCGGAATGGGCGACGAGACGAGCCCAACCTCGTCGTCTTCCTCCCCGAGGGCGTCGAGATCGACGTTCGTCGTGAGTCGGGAGACATCACCGGCACCCTGTCCGGGGC
>JBKJLU010000331.1:0-5436 GCA_046596815.1 Acidimicrobiales bacterium
GTTCGAGGCCTTGGTGCGGATGGGCTTCAAGGAGATCGAGGTCGGCTTCCCCAGCGCCAGCCAGCCCGACTTCGACTTCCTCCGCCAGCTGATCACCGACGACCTGATCCCTGACGACGTCACCATCCAGGTGCTGACGCAGTGCCGGCCCGAGCTCATCGAACGCACGTACGAAGGCATCGCCGGCGCCTCGAAGGCGATCGTCCACTTCTACAACTCGACCTCGGTGCTGCAGCGTCGCGTCGTGTTCGGCCTCGACAAGGCCGGGGTCACCCAGATCGCTGTTGACGCCGCCCGTTTGTGCCGCAAGTTGGAGGAGACGGTGCCCGACACGGTCGTGCGCTACGAGTACTCGCCCGAGAGCTTCACCGGCACCGAGCTCGACTACGCCGTCGAGGTCTGCGCGGCGGTGATGGACGTCATCGAGCCCGATGCCGACCAGCGCAAGATCGTCCTGAACCTGCCGGCCACCGTCGAGATGTACACAGCCAACATCTACGGCGACGCCATCGAGTGGTTTCACCGCAACGTCCCCAATCGCGACAAGGTCATGCTCAGCCTGCATCCCCACAACGACCGCGGTACCGGCGTGGCCGCGGCCGAGTTCGGGATGATGGCTGGGGCTGATCGCGTCGAGGGCACGCTGTTCGGCAACGGCGAGCGCACGGGCAACGTCGACGTCATCAACCTGGCCATGAACCTTTTCTCCCAGGGCGTCGATCCCGAGCTCGACATGAGCGACATCGACGCGCTGCGCCGGGTGACGGAGTACGCCAACCGCCTGCCGATCCACCCGCGCCATCCCTACGTCGGTGACCTCGTCTACACGTCATTTTCGGGCTCACATCAAGACGCCATCAAGAAGGGTTTCGACGCGCTGTACGCCGGTCCCGGCGGCGAGAACTATGACGTCTGGGGCGTTCCCTACCTGCCCATCGACCCGAAGCACGTCGGACGGAGTTACGAGGCCGTGATCCGGGTCAACAGCCAGTCAGGCAAGGGCGGCGTCGCCTACATCATGAAGGCCGAGCACGGACTCGACCTGCCCCGCCGACTGCAGATCGAGTTCTCCAAGGCCATCCAGCACATCGCCGAGGACACGGGCACCGAGATCAGCCCGGCCGCCATGTGGGCCCAGTTCTCCGAGGAGTACCTGCCGTCCGAGCCCTCCATCGCTTTGGTTTCGCACGAAATCACCACCAGCGACTCCGGCGCCAAGGTGACGGCGCAGTTACTGGTCGACGGCGAGCACCGTACCGTCATGGGGGAGGGGCACGGTCCGATCGCCGCCTTCGTCCACTCGTTGCAAAAGGACCTCGGCGTCGACGTCGAGGTGATCGACTACGCCGAGCATGCGGTCAGCGCCGGCGCCGATGCCAACGCCGTCGCCTATGTCGAGGCCCGCACCGATGAAGGCATTCGCTGGGGTGTCGGCATGGACCAGAGCATCCTGGCGGCCTCGCTGAAGGCCGTGCTGGGCGCGATCAATCGCCTGCAGGCGATCACATGATCGGCGGGCCACTCCGATGGCGGCCTCGAAACTGCCCTACGACCCGCATGAGCTGGAGTCCCGCTGGCGCCACCGCTGGGAGGCCGACGGCACCGGACTGATCGCCGACCTCGACACTGTCGACCCGGCCGACGTCTTCACCAACCTGGTCGAGTTCCCCTATCCGTCGGCCGAAGGGCTGCACGTCGGCCACGTGTTCAAGTACTCCGGCGTCGACGCTTACGGGCGCTACCAGCGCATGTTGGGCAGGCAGGTCTTCCAGCCCATCGGGTTCGACGCCTTCGGCATCCACACCGAGAACTTCGCCCTCAAGACCGATCGCCATCCCAAGGATCTGACCGGGCGCACTACCGAGAACTTCCGTGCGCAACTGAGCAGGGGCGGCATGGCGTGGGATTGGCGCCACACCGTCGACACCAGTTCGCCGTCCTACTACCGGTGGACCCAGTGGATCCTCGTCCGCCTGTTCGAGGCCGGTCTGCTCTATCAGGCCGAGGCTCCGGTGACGTGGTGTCCATCGTGTCTCACGGTGTTGGCGCGCGAGCAGACGGAGGACGGGGGCACGACGTGCGAGCGATGCTCGTCGATCGTGACCGAGCGGGTGCTCACGCAGTGGTTCCTGCGGATCACCGCCTACGCCGATCGCCTCGTCGACGGCCTCGACGCCCTCGACTGGCCTGACCGGGCCAAGCGTCTGCAACGCCAATGGATCGGCCGCTCGGAGGGCCGCGAGATCACCTTCCCGATCCGTTTGGGAAGCGTCAGTTCGCAATCGCGTGCTGACGCTGCCCAGACGTCCGTGACCGTGTTCACGACGCGGCCGGACACGGTGATGGGCGTCACCTTTCTCGCCGTGCCCGTCGGCTCGCCCCTGGCGGGCTGCGGCGTCACCCACCCACTGACGGGCACCGAGCTGCCTGTGTTGGAGGCCGCCTACGTCGTGGGCGACTACGGAACCGGCGCGGTGATGGGCGTCCCGGCGCACGACGAACGCGATGCGAGGTTCGCGGCAGATCACGGTCTGCCCGTCGTCGACGCGCCCTTCGTCGACGCGCCAGTGGGCGAGCCGGCGGTGCGGTACCGACTGCGGGATTGGCTGATCTCCCGCCAGCGGTACTGGGGACCTCCGATCCCGATCATCCATTGCGCAGGTTCCTGTGGCGCAGTGGCCGTGCCGGACGACCAGCTGCCGGTGCTGTTGCCGGACGTCGACGACTTCCGCCCGACGGGCACCGGCGTGTCGCCACTGGCGGGCTGCGACGAGTTCGTCCGCACCACCTGTCCGAAGTGCGGAGGACCGGGCCGGCGCGAGACCGATGTCTCCGACACCTTCGTCGATTCGGCGTGGTACTTCCTGCGTTACCCGTCGACCGACAAGCCCGAGGTGGCGTGGGACCCGGAACGCACGAAGCGCTTTCTTCCCGTCGACTTCTACGCCGGCGGTCCTGAGCACGTACAGCGTCACCACCTCTACGCCCGCTTTCTGACGATGGCGCTGCACGACCTGGGTCTGGTGCCCTTCGAAGAGCCGTTCCCCCGCATGCGCCTCGGCGGCCTCATCGTCAAGGACGGGGCCAAGATGTCGAAGAGTCGTGGCAACGTGATCGGGCCCGACGACTACGTCCGCCGCCACGGCAGCGACGTGCTTCGGTGCGCCCTGCTGTTCAGCGCACCGTGGGAACAGGGCGGCGACTTCGTCGACGATGCCATCGCCGGCATCGAGCGCTTCTTCACCCGTGTCTGGAACATCTGCGTTCTGACAGCAGGACCCCGCTTCCAGCGGCGGGATGCAGCTGCCAAAAGTGGTGGGGGGGCGGTCGACGACGCCATCCGCCGAGCGACCAGGGCCATCGAGCGGATGCGGTTCAACGTGACGCTGGCCGCATGCATGGAGCTGACCGGGCATCTCGAGCGCCAGCCGCACGACGAGGGTGATCTCCGCACGCTCGTGTTGCTGCTGGCGCCGTTGGCGCCGCATCTGGCCGAGGAACTGTGGTCCCGGATGGGTGGCGAAGGGTCCGTGCACGTCGCCCGCTGGCCCGAGCCGTCCGGAACAGACGCGCCGACCGACGTGGACCTGGCGGTGCAGGTCGACGGACGGTTCCGCGACCGGGTCCGCCTGCCTACGGGAGCGATCGAGGCCGACGTCGTTGCGGCCGCGATGTCCTCCGACAAGGTCCGGCGGGCCCTCGACGGCCGGGACGTCGTCCGGGTCGTCTACGTCCCCGACCGCCTGCTCAACCTCGTTCGGTGAAGAGGGACGGCATCCAGGCCGGTCGCCGCTGCTCGTAGGTCGTGATGTCGTCGGCATGGGTGAGGGTGATGCCGATGTCGTCGAGGCCCTCGAGCAGTCGGTGCTGGGTGTGGTCGTCGAGCGGGAAGGGCGCGTCGAGGTCGATGGCCGGGGCGTAGACCCGGCGGGTCTCGACGTCGACGATCACTTCGAGGGAGGGATCGGCCTCGATCGCATCCCACAGTCGCGCGACAACGTCGTCGTCGACCTGGCATGGCACCAGTCCGGCCTTGGTCGAGTTGTTGCGGAAAATGTCGCCGAAGCGGGGGGAGATCACGGCGCGGAACCCGTGGTCCATCAGGGCCCACACGGCGTGCTCGCGGGAGGAGCCGGTTCCGAAATTCGGTCCGGCGACGAGGATGGTGGCGTCGGCATAGGTGCGGTCGTTGAGGACGAACGTCGGATCCTTGCGCCAGGCATCGAAGAGGCCCTCGCCGAATCCGGTGCGTTCGACCCGCTTGAGCCACTCGGCCGGGATGATCTGATCGGTGTCGACGTCGGACCGACGAAGGGGGACGGCGGTGCCGGTGATAGTGCGAACGGCGTCCATCAGTCGAGGTCCCCGGGAGCGGCGAGGTGGCCGGCGACCGCGGTCGCAGCGGCCACCGCGGGCGACACCAGATGGGTGCGACCACCCGGCCCCTGTCGTCCCTCGAAGTTGCGGTTCGACGTCGACGCCGCCCGCTCGCCGGGAGCCAGTTTGTCGGGGTTCATGGCGAGGCACATCGAGCACCCTGCCTCGCGCCACTCGAAACCGGCGCTGGTGAAGATGCGGTCGAGCCCCTCGGATTCGGCCTGCGCCTTGACGGCCATCGATCCGGGAACGACGAGGGCGCGGACACCGCCGGCCACCCGCCGTCCCTCGGCGACGGCCGCCGCCGCCCGCAGGTCTTCGATGCGGCCGTTCGTGCACGAACCGATGAAGACGGTCTCGACGGTGATGTCGCGCATCGGCGTGCCCGCCTTCAGGTTCATGTACTCGAGGGCGCGCGCCGCTGCGTCACGTTGCGAGGCTTCGCCGAAGTCGTCTGGCGACGGCACGTTGTCGCCGAGGGCGACCACCTGCGCTGGATTGGTGCCCCACGAGACGTGGGGTTGCAACGCCGCGGCGTCGAGTTCGATTTCCTTGTCGAAGGCGGCGCCGTCGTCGGTGACCAACTGGCGCCAGTCGTCGAGCGCCTGCTCCCACGCCTTGCCCTTCGGTGCATGCTCTCGACCTTCGAGGTAGGAGAACGTGATGTCGTCGGGAGCGATCATTCCCGCTTTGGCGCCGCCCTCGATGCTCATGTTGCACACGGTCATCCGTCCCTCCATCGACAACGAGCGGATGGCCGAACCCCGATACTCGATGACGTTGCCGACGCCGCCGCCGGTGCCGATGCGCCCGATGATGGCGAGGATCACGTCCTTGGCCGTCACCCCCGACGGCAGCTCGCCGTCGACCGTCACGGCCATCGAGCCGGGTCGACGCTGGGGAAGGGTCTGGGTGGCCAGCACGTGCTCGACCTCGCTGGTACCGATGCCGAAGGCCAGCGCCCCGAAGGCGCCGTGAGTCGAGGTGTGGCTGTCGCCGCACACGATGGTCATGCCCGGCTGGGTGAGGCCCTGCTCGGGCCCGATGATGTGCACGATG
>JBKJLU010000375.1:0-11531 GCA_046596815.1 Acidimicrobiales bacterium
GGCAGAACCCCCACGGTGTCTCCGGGGTCGCCTCGGTGACCAGGCCGGTGGTCTGGGCAGCGATGGCAGCGGCTCGAGCAACGCGCTGGGAGCGCCGGCCGAGGCCGTGGTCGTTGAGGATCCGCTGGACGGTCGTCGCCGAGATCGTGAGGCCCCGTTCGCCGAGCACGTCGGCGAAGCGACGGGCACCGAGGGTGGGTTGCACGGCGGCGACCACCAACAGCTCGGCGGCGACGTGAGTGGGGGTCTCGTTGGGGAGCTGGGGCCGGCGGCGCGGCTTGGGCATCAGGGCGTCGAGGCCATAGAGCTCAGCCTTCGATTTCCACTCGTAGTAGCGGGTGCGGGACACGCCCATCAGGCGGCACGCCTCGGAGATGTTGCCGAGCTCATCGGCCAGCTCCAGCAAACGGACGCGCCGATGCAGGATGATTTCGTCTTGGGTCACGGTGGTGGGCTCCTCTGGATCTTTGGTCGGAACCAAAGGGTCCATCACCGGGCCCATCTCACGGTGGACCTGTCACCTCAACCCCCGCACAGCAAGCCCTAGACGGGGCGGACGTTGGTTGCCTGCAACCCCTTCGGAGAGTCCTGGACTTCGAACTCGACGGCTTGGCCTTCGGTCAGGCTCCGGTAGCCGTTCATGTCGATGGCGCTGTGGTGGACGAACACGTCCTGGCCATCCGATTGGGCGATGAAGCCGAAGCCCTTCTCGTTGTTGAACCACTTCACTGTTCCGGTCGCCATGGTGGCGCCCCCTTCGTGCCCGCTACTGCTGTGGTGCCCGCAACCTACCAGGTGAACAGTGAAAAGTCACCGGGCCAGTTGCGTACCGGTCGGCCCGTCCTGCACCGTCCATCCCTGGCTCTCGAGCTCGGCCCGGATGGCATCGGCCCTGACCCAATCCTTGGCCGCTCGCGCCAAATCACGGTCGGCCGCGAGGGCGGACGAGGCGTCGTCGACAACCTCGCTCGGTCGGGGGGGAAGGCCGAGCATCGTCACCAGTTCGAGCACGGCGGCGGCCAGAGACTCCGCTTGCTCGCGCTTGCCCCGGTCGAGGGCCACGTTGGCTCGGCGCATGGCGTCGAAGATGCCGGCCAGTGCCGGCGGGCTGTTGAAGTCCTCGTCCATGGCCGTGCGGAAGGCGATGATGACGTCGGGGTCGGGTTCGACCGACTCGTCGAGCGCGCCCACGCGGCGGGCGAAGTTGTCGAGACCGGCAAGAGCCCGTTCGGCGGCGTCGATGTTCTCGTCGTGCACCTCCATCGGCCCGCGATAGTGCGATTGCAGAACGAGCAACCGGTAGGCACGGGGATCGTGACGCTCGAGCAGGTCGCCGAGCGACACGAAGTTGTTGGCCGACCGGTGCATCTCTTCGCCACCCTTGGCCAGCACCATGCCGTTGTGGAGCCAGTGGCGGGCGAAGCCCTTGCCGGCGCCGAGGGCCTGGGCCCGCTCGTTCTCGTGATGGGGAAAGGCGAGGTCGTGCCCGCCACCGTGCAGGTCGAAGTTCTCGCCGAGAAGGTCGAGGGCCATCACGGTGCACTCGATGTGCCATCCCGGCCGACCCACGTGCCACGGCGATGCCCACGCCGGCTCGCCTTCCTCCTTGGCCTTCTTCCAGAGCGCGAAGTCGAACGGATGGCGCTTGCCGGCCTCACCGACGATGGCCCGGTCACCGCCGCCCGCCCGCATCGAATCGAGTGACTGTCGGGCCAGGAGTCCATAGCCCTCGAGCGCTTCGACCGAGAAGGAGACGCCATCGTCCGTGACGTAGGCCATGTCCCGCTCGATGAGGTCGGCGATGAACGCCACCATCTGCTCGACGTAGTCGGTGGCGTGGGGTACGTCATCGGGGCGACGGCACCCGAGGCGCTCGACCAACGTCCACCATTGGGCTTCGTAGGTGGCGACGACCTCCTCGGCCGTGGTGCCGGCCGCCTTGGCCTTGGCGATGATCTTGTCCTCGATGTCGGTCACGTTCGAGACGTAGTGCACGTCGTAACCCGACCATTCGAGGTAGCGGCGCATGACGTCGAACACCAGCAGGTGCCGACCGTGGCCGAGGTGGGCGACGTCGTACACCGTCGGGCCGCACACGTACATCGACACCTTCCCGGGCTCCCGGGTCTGGAGGTCGACGAGGCCTCCGATAGCAGTGTCGTGGACGCGTAGCACGCCGGTAGGTTAGGCGGACCATGTCCCCGTTTTCCCGAGCGCAAGCTGGCACCGTCCCCGAAAAACCCACGCTCGAGGGCCTCGAGGCCAAGTGGGCGGCCCGTTGGTTAGCCGACGGCACCTACCGCTTCGACCGCACGAAGTCGCGCGACGAGGTGTACTCCATCGACACCCCGCCGCCGACGGTGAGCGGGAGTCTGCACATCGGCCACTGTTGCTCGTACACCCATACCGACATCACAGCGCGCTACTGGCGCATGAAGGGCTTCGAGGTCTTCTATCCGATGGGCTGGGACGACAACAGCCTCAACGTCGTCCGACGGGTCACGGTGAACTACGGCGTCACGTGCGACCCCACGCTTCCGTTCGACGCCGGCGTCGAGCCTCCGGGCCCGAACGCCAAACCCCGGATGCCCGTGTCCCGTCCCAACTTCGTCAGCCTGTGCGAACAGCTGACGACCGAACTCGAGAAGCAGTACTACGACCTCTGGACGACGATGGGCCTTTCGGTCGACTGGTCGCACACCTACACCTCCATCGGGGCCACGACGCAGCGGGTGTCACAGACGGGCTTCCTCCGCCTGCTCGACCGCGACCTCGCGTACACCGCCGAGGCGCCCACCGTCTGGGACGTCGAGTTCCAAACGGCGGTCGCCCAGGCCGAACTCGAGGATCGCCCCCTCCCCGGTGCGTATCACCGCATCGCCTTCCATCGGCCCGACGGCGAAGCCATCTATATCGAGACGACCCGGCCCGAACTGATTCCCGCGTGCGTCGCCCTCGTCGCCCATCCGGACGATTCGCGGTACCAGCCGCTCTTCGGCACCGAGGTCACCACGCCGTTGTTCGGAGTGCGCGTCCCGGTCCTTCCCCACGAGCTGGCCGACCCCGAGAAGGGATCGGGCATCGCCATGATCTGCACGTTCGGTGACACCACCGACGTGACGTGGTGGCGCGAGCTCGACCTTCCTGTGCGCGGTGTCATGGGGCGCGATGGTCGCCTGTTGCCCATCACATGGGGCGAGCCGGGCTGGGAGTGCGACGACCCCGACGTTGCCCAACGCCACTACGACGAGCTCGCCGGCCGTGGCGCCAAGCCGGCGCAGAAGCGCATCGCCGAGCTGTTGCGCGACTCCGGAGAACTCGTCGGCGAGCCCAAGCCGATCGAGCACCCCGTGAAGTTCTGGGAGAACGGGTCGCGCCCGCTCGAGATCATCACCAATCGCCAGTGGTTCATCCGAAACGGTGGACGCGAGCGCGACGCCGACCTCCGGGAAGTGCTCCTTGCGCGCGCGGCCGAGATCCAGTGGCATCCCGAGTTCATGCGCATCCGATTGGAGAACTGGATCAACGGCCTCACCGGCGACTGGAACATCAGCCGCCAGCTGCCGTTCGGTGTCCCCATTCCGCTCTGGTACCCGATCGGATCGGACGGCGCGGTCGACTGGGACTCCCCCATCCAACCGTCGGGCGAGCAACTGCCGATCGACCCCTCGACCCACGTGCCGCCCGGATACCACGAGGAGCAGCGCGACCAACCGAACGGGTTCATCGGCGATCCCAACGTGATGGACACCTGGGCGACGTCATCGCTCAGCCCCCAGATCGTCGGTGGGTGGCTCGACGATCCTGAACTCTTCGCCAAGGTCTTTCCCTATGACCTGCGGCCTCAGGCCCACGAGATCATTCGGACGTGGCTCTTCTACACCGTGCTCCGTAGCCACTTCGAGCACGACGCCTCGCCGTGGAAGAACGCCGCCATCTCCGGCTTCGTCATCGATCCCGACCGCAAGAAGATCTCGAAGTCGAAGGGCAACTCCCCCGACGACCCCATCGTCCTGGTGGCCGAGCACGGTGCCGATGCCGTGCGCTACTGGGCCGCCGGCGGTCGACCGGGCGCCGACATCGCGCTCGATCGCAACCAGTTCAAGATCGGGAGACGCCTCGCCATCAAAGTCCTCAACGCCTCACGGTTCGTCCTCGGTCTCGGGGCCCCCTCCGACGGCGCCCGGGCGACGGCCCCGCTCGACCTGGCCATCCTGGCGGCGTGGCGCCAGACCGTCAGCGAGGCGACCGAGGCCTTCGAGGCCTACAACTACACCCGTGCCCTCGAGCGCATCGAGTCGCGCTTCTGGGCGTTCTGCGACGACGAACTCGAACTGCTGAAGACGCGCGCCTACGCCGGTGACGATTCCGCGCTGGCGACGCTGCGACTCGCCCTGTCGACCCTGCTGCGTCTCTTCGCCCCCTTCATCCCCTACGCCACCGAGGAAGTCTGGTCGTGGTTCGCCGACGGCTCGATCCACCGGGCGGCGTGGCCGACGATCGCCGAGCTTCCCGACGGCGGCGACCCGCTCGTGCTCGACATGGCGTCGCTCATCCTCGGTGAGCTTCGCAAGGTGAAGACCGAGGCCAAGCGTTCGATGAAGACCGTCATCACATCGGCCACGGTTCGCGACTCGGCTGCGCGCATTGCCGCCGCCCGCGCCTCCGAGGGCGATCTCCGAGACGCCGGCAACGTCGCCGACCTCACCCTCACCGCGTTCGACACCTTCACCGTCACCGCCGAGCTCGAACCTCTTTGATCTGTGTGCGTTCGGGAGCCGTCAGGCCACCCGAGTGCACACAGAACGATTAGGGGCCGGCGATGCGCTGGAGGATGGTGGTGACGGTGCCCCCCAGTTCGGCCTCGAGGTCGAGGTCGGGGGCATGCCGGTGGATGGCGTCGCCGAGGTAGACGAGGTTCTTGGCGAAGAGGGTGAGCTCGGGAGGCACCCGGAAGCCGGCCGCGCTCAGCGCGCGGACGATGCCGGCGAAGCGTTCTTGCATCTCCTCCTGCCCTCCCGGACCCGCCCGAAGGGCTTGGCGCTGCTCGCGGTCCATGCGGGGCGGCAACTGCGTCATGAACTCGTCGAGATCGACGTGGGGCGGGATGGCGCCGAAGTCCTGTAGCGATCGGATGATGCCATCACGATCGTCGCTGAGGGCAGCCTGCAGCAGCGAGACGAGTGCGACCCGCTGTTGCACCGAAAGCCGTCCCACGATGCCGAAGTCGATCAACGCGAGGCCGTCGGCCGTGACGAGGACGTTGCCGAGGTGAAGGTCGCCGTGGAAGATACCGTCGACCATGGTCGTCTCGAGAACGCCCGCCACGGCGAGACGCACCAGCTCGGCCGGCGCGTGGCCGTACTCGGACACGACCCCGTCGGCGGCGGCCGACACCCCGTTGATTCGCTCGAGCACGACGACCCGCTTGGTGATGAGGCCGGGGATCGGCGCGGGGATCTCGACATCGATGCTGGCCCGCTCGAACGACAGCGCCATCTCGACGATGCTCGCGGCTTCGAGTCGCAGGTCGACCTCCTGGGCGAACATCCTCAACATCAGCTCGAGACTTCCATGGAGGTTGGCAAGGCGGATGCGTTCGTTGCGTGACTGCACGAGGCGGAGGATCGGAAGCAGGTACGCCGCGTCGGCGGCGACCACCCCGATGATGCCGGGACGACGGACCTTCAACACCACTTCGGTTCCGTCATCGAGCACGGCCTCGTGCACCTGGGCGACGGATGCCGACGCCATGGGGCGGCGGTTCCAGCTACGGAGATGATTGAGCACCCCCGAGCGGTCGAGGACGTCGGCGATGGCTGCTGACGGCGCCGGCGGAACCGCATCACGGCAGCCGGCGAAGGCGTCGGCGATCCACGCAGGGGCCAGCCCTCGGGTGCTCGAGACGAGCTGTCCGAGCTTCACGTACGTCGGACCGCCGCGCAGAGCGAGCTTGGCCAGCACGGGGACGATCGTCTCGGCATCACGACTGCGGATCACCGGAACGAGGTCGGGGGCCGCCAGACCGGCGAGGCGGGCCAGGCGCAACAACGAGCGGCCTTCGAGAGCCGAGGTCTCGAGAATGCGGTTGGCGCGCTCGTCGGCCTCGGCCAGCAGCGCGGGCAGGCGCTCGAGCAGACGCTCGGATTCCCTGGCCAGACCGACGCGTCCGTTGGCCCAGGCGCTGTCGCCGACCGCGCTCAAATCTTGGCGATGACGTTCTCTGCGAACGACCCGAGCATCTGTTTGTACTGCTCGGCGTCGCGTCCGAACGTCGGGATCACCAGTCGGTCGGCACCGGCGTCCTCAAAACGCTTGACCCCGTCGACGTCCATGGCCCCGCCGCAGGTCATCTCGATGGCCGCCGGATCGCGGCCGGCATCGCGCGCCGACGAGCGGGCGACCTCGAAGAGTTCCGTCAATTCCTCGATCGAACCCTTGGCCGGGAAGAACCCGTCGCCCAGTCGGCCGGCCCGTCGAGCCGCCGCCTTCGAGTGACCACCGACGTGGATGGGAACGCCACCGACCTGCACCGGCTTCGGGTACATCTTCGCCCTGTCGAACGACGCCCAGGTTCCCTTGAACGTCGGCTCGTCCTCCTGCCACAGCGACCGCAGCGCGCCGACGTACTCGTCTGTGATGGCGCCCCGCTCATCGAAGTCGACGCCGATGGCGTCGAACTCCTCGCGCAACCAACCGACGCCGACGCCGAGGATGACTCGGCCGCCCGAGAGCACGTCGAGCGTCGACACTTCCTTCGACAGCACCACCGGATTGCGCTGGGGAAGGATCAGGATGCCGGTGGCCAACTTGATGGTGCGGGTATTGGCGGCGACCCACGTCAACCAAATGAGCGGGTCGGGGATGGGGTTGTCTTCGTTGCCCGGCATCTTCCCCGTCGGTGAATAGGGGTACTGAGACTCGTATCCCGCCGGCACGACGACGTGCTCGACCGTCCACAGCGAATCGAAGCCGGCTTCCTCCGCGATCTGGCCGAGCGACGCCGCACCGTCCGGGGTCGCGGCGAAGCCGGTGTTGGCAAAGACGAGTCCGAACTTCACGAGCGCTCCGAGGTGTCAGGGGATGTTCGTAGAGCGTAGTTTCGACGGGTGCGGTGTCGATCCGCGAACGGGAGGAAACCGATGGCCGACGACGTCCTGACTCTGGCCGACAAGTTGTGGCGCGGCGAGGCCGAGATCGAGGGACACCACCCCGTCTCGGGACACAACATCGGCAACCTTGCCGAGGTCACTGATGGGGTGGCTTTCGTTCCCTCCCTCGCCAACGTCAGCGCGTTTACGACGGGTGACGGGCTCATGCTCGTCGACACGGGCAGCGCCATGCTCGCCCAGACCGTGCACCAACAGGTCCGATCGTGGAACGGCGAGCGCCTCCACACGGCGGTGTACTCCCACGGTCATATCGACCACGTCTTCGGCGTAGCGGTGTTCGAGGCCGAATCGGCCGAACGAGGGTGGCCGGCGCCCCACGTGATCGCTCATGAGGACCTCCCCTCCCGTTTCGATCGCTACATCCTGACGGCCGGGTACAACGGGATCATCAATCGGCGCCAGTTCCAGTTACGAGAGTTCGAGTGGCCGACCGAGTACCGCTACCCCGACGAGACCTACCGCGATCATCACGAAGTGGAGATCGGCTCGCTGCGGGCGCAATTGCACCACTGTCGCGGCGAGACCGCCGACCACACGTGGACGTGGTTCCCCGATCATCGCGTCGTCTGCACGGGCGACCTGTTCATCTGGGCGTCGCCCAACGCCGGAAACCCGCAGAAGGTGCAGCGCTACGCGCGGGAGTGGGCGGTCGGCCTGCGGGAGATGGTGGCGCTCGAGCCGGAATTCCTCCTCCCTGGTCACGGCGTGCCCGTCATCGGCGCCGACCGCGTGCGTCAAGCGTTGACCGACACGGCCGACCTCCTCGACTCGTTGCACGACCAGACGGTTGCGCTCATGAACCAAGGCGCTCGACTCGACGAGATCCTGCACACGGTGCGCGTCCCGTCGGCCCTGTCGGATCGTCCGTATCTGCGACCCGTCTACGACGATCCCGAATTCATCGTCCGCAACGTATGGCGTCTCTACGGCGGGTGGTACGACGGCAATCCGTCGCATCTCAAGCCCGCGCCGGAAGCGGCCCTCGCCGCCGAAGTGGCCGAACTGTCGGGTGGGGCCAACCGCTTGGCCGACCGTGCGCTCGAGGTCGCCGACACCGACCTGCGGCTGGCCGGGCATCTGGCCGAGTTCGCAGCGTTGGCCGCCCCGGGTGACGCCGGCGTGCAACGGGCACGCGCCGAGGTCAACCGGCGAAGGGCCGAGGAAGAGACGTCGACCATGGCGAAGGGCGTCTTCGCGTGGGCAGCGGCCGAGTCGGAGCGGGCCGCCGGGGGTTCGGGCGGGCCGTCCGACGGGTATGGACAGCACTGACCCTGGGGAGGTTCTTCCATGGCACCCGCCGTGTTTCTTCTGTTGTGCGGCATTCTCGCCGCTGAGGTTGCGCTGTTCGGTATCCAGGCCGCCGGTCTCGTCGGGGCGCTGCTGCTTGCCGGCGCCGCCCTGATCCTCGCAAAGAATCGCGACGCGATTTCTCGCTGACCGCTCAAGTCAGCGCCGGACGCGCCGATCCATGAACCAAGAAAACGTTCTGCTCTCTTGTCCTGCCAGGCGAGAGCAGGACGTTTTGCTTTGTGGGGCCTCTAGCGTGCGGGGCAGGTGAATCTTCTCGACATCATCCTGGCGGCCGCGCTGGTCTCCGCCCTGATCGGGGGCTACCGCGTCGGATTCTTGGCGCGCGTGGCCTCGTGGATCGGAGGCCTCGGCGGCTTCCTCATCGCGCTGCGCCTTCTTCCGACGATCCTGCGCCGGGTCGGAGAGATCGCCTCGTTCGGCCGCTTGCTGATCACCCTCGCCGTGCTCCTGCTGGGAGCTGCGGTGGGCGGTGCCATCGGCGAGGCCGTCGGCTCGAACCTGCGCCGGGCCGTGCCGCCTCCCGCACGCATCCTCGATCGGGCCGGCGGTGCCATCGCGGGTATCGCCGGCATCTTCCTCGCCCTCTGGCTGTTTCTTCCCGTGGCCGCCCAGGTGCCCGGTGCCGCCGCCCAACAGGTGCGCAACTCGACGATCTTGCGGCGCCTCAACGAACTCACCCCCAAGCCACCCGACGCCAGTCAAGCCATTCGTTCACTCGTGGGCGACGCTCGCTTCCCGGGCGTGTTCGATGACCTGCGTCCCTCGCCCGACATCGGTCCGCCTCCGGCTGACATCCCCGTGGCCGCCGCCGTCGTGGCGCGCGCCGTGGCGTCGACGGTGAACGTGGAGAGCTCCGGCTGTGGAGGACTCCACGAAGGAAGCGGGTTCACCGTTGCGACCAACGTCGTCGTGACCAACGCCCATGTCGTCGCCGGCGGCGAACGCATCCGAGTACGGCGACCCGACGGCCGACTTCTGCCGGCGACGATCGTGTACTTCGACGACAACCGTGACCTCGCCGTGCTCGCAGTACCTGGACTGGGTCAGCAACCACTCCCCATCGCCGACGCCGGCGAGGGGACACCGGGCGCGGTGCTCGGCTATCCCGGCGGCCAGAACACGGTGCGGGTCGCTCCCGCCATCATCCGTCAGGACGCGCCGACCGTCGGGCGCGACATCTACGGCGGCGATCGCACGCGACGTCAGGTCTTGTTCCTGGCATCGAACCTTCGCCCCGGCGATTCCGGGGCGGCACTCATCGACGGCGAGGGTCGGGTGATCGGCGTCGCTTTCGCCATCGCTCCCGACCGTCCCGGTACGGCCTTCGCGCTCGACGACAGTGAGTTGCGAGCGGCACTCGCCGCCCCTCGGCGACCGGGCTCGGGCGGGCCCTGCATCTAGCGGAGCAGGACGGCCTGCCAGGGCGCCAGCGTGCGACCATCGAAGTCGTCGCCGTCGCTGGTGACCTCGGCAAACAGACCTGACGCCGCGGTCTCGACGCCCTGAGGTGAGCCCGACTGGTTCACGAGCACGACCCGCCGGTCACCGTCGAGCGTCCGCTGGTAGGCCAATACCTCGTCCGGAGCACCCAACCACGCGAAGGCCCCGACCTGCAACGCAGGAGAGGCCCGGCGCGCCTTCAGGACGCGGCGATAGAGCGCGAGGACGGATCCGTCGTCACTCTCCTGCGCCGCCGCGCTGCGACCGCTTACGTCGGGTGGCCACGGAAGCCAGGGGTCGGCGACGCCCCAACCGTGGGAGTCGGTCTCCGTCCACGGGATGGGGGCTCGGCATCCGTCACGACCGCCTGGATCGAGCACCCGCTCGGGCGGGATGACGGCATCCTCGAGACCGAGCTCTTCGCCGGCATAGAGAAACGGCGTGCCCCGCAGTGTCAACAGCAGCATCGCCGCGGCCCTGGCCTTGGCCTCGCTGCCGTAGCGGGTGCGGTGCCTCGGATTGTCGTGGTTGGAGATCACCCAGCTCGGCCACGCGTTCCGGGGGTCGAGTTCCTCGATCACCCGGTCGATGCGGCGGCGCCACGCGGTGGACTCCCACGGCGCATGGAGCGGGGGAAAGTTGAACGAGAGGTGGAGCTCGTCGTTGTCGCCGTAGTACTTGGCCACCCGCTTGGTCGAGAGGATGTAGACCTCGCCGACCATCATCCGGTCGCCGTCGTAGGAGTCCATCAGGACGCGGATGTCGCGCAGCATCCCGTGGGTGTCGTCGTAGTCGTGGGCCGAGTACACGCGACCTTCGTCGTCGACCCGGCCGTCGGGGAGATCCTCGGTCTTGCCGATCAGATGGACGACGTCCATGCGGAATCCGTCGACGCCGCGGTCGAGCCAGAAGCGCAGCGTGTCGTGCATCGCCGAGACGACCTCAGGGTTGCGCCAGTTGAGGTCGGGCTGCTCGGCCAGGAAGTTGTGCAGGTACCACTGCTGGCGGGTCTCGTCCCACGTCCACGCCGGACCACCGGTGAAGGCTGCCACCCAGTTGTTGGGCGGCTTCGCTGGATCATCCGGGTCGGCGTCGCGCCACCAGTACCAGTCGGCCTTCGGGTTGTCGCGGGATGAGCGGGATTCGACGAACCAGGGGTGCAGGTCGCTCGAGTGGTTGGGCACCCAGTCGATGACGACCTTGATGCCACGGGCATGGGCGTCGGCCACGAGACGGTCGAAGTCGACGAGATCGCCGAACAACGGATCGACGTCGCAGTAGTCGGCTACGTCGTAGCCGTAGTCCTTCATCGGTGAGGTGAAGAAGGGCGAGATCCAGATGGCATCGACGCCGAGTCGCTCGAGGTGATCGAGGTGCGAGCGAATGCCCTCGAGGTCGCCGACGCCGTCGCCGTTCGTGTCACAAAAGGAACGCGGATAGATCTGGTACACAACGGCGGACTTCCACCAGGGCTCAGGCATGCTGCACGATAAGTCTCGGCACGCAAGCTGCGATTCAGACCAGGTGTATCCAGATCGAGCGCACGATGCGCACGTCCTCGACGAGCACCCCCGCGGTGAGCGCGACCACCACACCCGACCATGCGAG
>JBKJLU010000426.1:0-2834 GCA_046596815.1 Acidimicrobiales bacterium
GTTCTGGTGATGGGGGATGCGACGACGCCCGTCGGTTTGGCGGCCGGATCGTACGTGGTGGTGACCGTCGGGGACACTGGCATCGGGATGAGCGACGAAGTGCGCGAGCACTGCTTCGACCCCTTCTTCACGACCAAACCCCGCAGGCAGGGCGCGGGCGTCGGACTGGCCGCCGTCTACGGCGTGGCCACCCAGGCCGGGGGGTGCGTCGAGGTCACCAGCCAGGAAGGGCGGGGGTGCACCGTCCGCGTGTACCTGCCGGCGGTGACCGACGAGGTCGTTGTGAAGCAGGGGGTCGGCGACGGCCAACCGCGGCGCCGGCGTCGGCTGCGCGTGCTGCTCGTTGATGACGAAGCGTCGATCCGTCAGCTGCTGCGGGCCGTGCTCGAGGCCCGTGGCCACGAGGTGATGATCGCCGGCTCGGCCGAAGAAGCCCTCGAGCTGGCGGCCAAGAGCGATCACGGATTCCACGCCCTCGTCTCCGACATCGTCATGCCCGGCCTCCACGGCGACGAGTTGGCCCGGCGGATGATGGAGGGCGACGACCGCCTGCGGGTGCTGCTCATGTCGGGGTACGTCGAACGGTCGGCGACCCTCGATCCCGAGCGGGTGTCGTTCCTGGCCAAGCCCTTCGCCCTCCACGAACTCGTCGAGCGGGTCGAGACCATGGCCGCCGCCCGCCGCGAGACCGTCGACATTCGGTAGCGGCCCGGCGAAGCGAACGGTCGTAGAGTTCGTCGCCGGCCATGAGACCTTCGATCCTTGTCGGAAGAGTGTGGGCCGCCCGCACCGGGAGGCATGGCCCGCCGGCGCGCCACCAGACCGGGAATCTCTGGGCGCTCGGCGCCGTCAACGACTTGGCGATCGTCGTGCCGTATTTCAACCCCGGGCCTGGCGCCCGAGCGAATGTGGAGGAGATCATCGCGGGCCTCGAGCGCACGGGATGTTCCTTCGAGGTGATCACCGTCTCGGACGGCTCGACGGACGACAGCGCCGCCGCGGTCGCCGAGATCGAGGACGAGCGCGTGCATCATGTCGTGCTACCGGTCAATGAAGGAAAAGGTGCGGCCCTGCGCGTCGGTATGGCCGCCGGCCGAGGGAACTATGTGGGCTTCATCGACGCCGACGGCGAGATCAGCGTCGACGTGTTCCGGCAGTTCGCCGACGCCCTGCAAGGCGATCCTGCGCCGGACGTCATTCTGGCGAGCAAGCGCCATCCACAGTCCCAGGTCGGGTACCCCTTCGTGCGGCGGCTGTACTCGTGGGGATACCACCAGCTCGTGCGCAGCCTCTTTCGCCTGGACGTCCAGGAGACGCAGACGGGGGCGAAGCTGGTTCGGCGGGACGTGCTCGCGGCGGCGCTGCCGCGCATGCTCGAGAAGAGATTTGCCTCCGATCTCGAACTTCTCGTCGTGGCGCGACGCCTCGGGTACCGCGAGTTCGTCGAGGTGCCGGTAGTCATCCAACACCGATTCGCCAGCACCGTGTCGTGGAGAAGCGTCTGCGGCGTGATGCTCGACACGCTGGCGATCTTCTACCGACTCCACCTCCTGCGCTGGTACGACGACTAGAGCAGGAATCGGACATCTCGGCGGCGAATCGTTCGCTATGCACCTGAGCGCGCGCGTTCGTACGTCGGTCGTTGCCATCGTCACCGCGGGGGTGTTGGCCGCCGGGGCGGCGTTGTCGCCGTCGAATGCGGCGCCGGCATCGCTGTCGGTCACCAGCGTGAACAACCGCCAGGTGGTGAACGGGGAGATCGCCAAGGCGATCAGCTCCGACGAGCTCAAGATCAAGGGCGTCGCCGATGCGCCTCGATTCTTCGCCGATGCGGGTGACTCGCTCTACGTACAGGCCGGCGACGCCGCTCCGGTGCGGGGCACCGCCGCCCTCGGTACGGGCCCCTACGCCTCTGCGTGGTCGTTCGGGGGCGACGGCGCCCGGTTCGCCGACCCGGCCAAGGCGACCACCTCCTTCGACACCGCAGGGCTGGCCTCCGGGCCGGCCGTGCTCACCCTCACCGTCACAGACGACACCGGACTGCGGGCGACCGACACGGTCACGCTGTTCGTGCATGTGCCGACGACGTCCAGGTTGCTCGCGCAGTCGGTCGTCGCCGGCCCCGTGGTGACCGACGACGGCGGCCCCAAGGGTGAGGGATGGCGCCTCCCCTTCACCGTGCCGACCGGAACGACCGGCCTCGACCTCACGCTCGACTGGGGCCTCTCCTACGACGCCGTGGCCATCTCATTCCGGGCCTACGACCTCTTCGTCGACGATCCGTCCGACGCCGCCGACGGCAACACCGACGGCGCCCAGTTCGGCAAGCCCGAGCGCATCCACCTCGACGACCCGGCCGTGGGCGCCTGGGGCGCCATCGTCAAGGGCAGCATCAACGGCCCCGACACCTTCACCGTCACCGGCGTGGCCACCGTCACCCAGCCCGACCCCACGCCGTTGCTGACGTCGGGCGGACCCTACCGTTTCGTCACCGGAACGCCGCAGGTGCTGAACGCTTCGGTCACCGGCGGGACGGCTCCCTACGCCACCGAGTGGGACCTCGACTTCGACGGCCTCTATGACGTCACCGGCCTGACGGTCAGCACCAACTTCGGTCTCGGCAACCACTTCGTCACCGTCAAGACGACCGACGCCGCCGGTTTCGAGAAGCGCGAGATCGTGCCCGTGCTCGTCACCGAGCCCGGCACCACCGTGGCCACGACGCCGTTCGTGGTCGTCGCCGTGTCGGACACGGGCATCAACCCGTACCACGAGGATTTCGGCACCATCCGCTATCCGGATGCGCGGGTGCTCGACGCCACTGCGAACTTCAC
>JBKJLU010000005.1:0-7466 GCA_046596815.1 Acidimicrobiales bacterium
CATCGTGATGTACCCGTCACGGGCACGCGACGTGGCCGGGATGCTGCGCACGGCCTTCCGCTGCGAAGACCCGGTGCTGTTCCTCGAGCACAAGCGCCTCTACCGCCAGCCCTTCGCGCGCGACCCGTTCCCCAATCCTGACTACGTGATACCGCTCGGCAAGGGCGACTACGTCCAGCGGGGTGACGCGCTCACCATCGTCACCTACGGCTACACGGTCCATCTCGCCAAGCAGGCGGCGGCAATCGTGGCCGAGGAGTCGGGGCGGTCGATCGAGATTCTCGACCTGCGTTGTCTGACCCCGTGGGACAAGGATCTCGTGGCCGAGTCGGTCGCCCGCACCGGTCGGGCCCTCGTGCTGCACGAGGACATCCGCACCGGGGGCTTCGGCGGGGAGATCGCGGCGTGGATCGCCGAGGAGTGCTTCTGCGACCTCGACGCCCCCGTGATGCGGGTGGGTGCCCAGGACTGCCATGTGGCCTACGAGCCGACCCTCGAGCAGGCGATCCTCCCTCAGGTCGCCGACATCGCCGAAGCGTCCCGCAAACTCCTCGCCTTCTAAGCCAGACCGAGGCGGGCAGCCAGGGCGTCGGCCTCGGCTTGTTCGTTCAGAGGGAGGTAGCGGGAGATCGAGCGGGATCGCTCGAGGTGGACGCGGGCTTCGTCCAGCATCCCCAAGTCGGCCTCGATGGCCGCGCGATGCCACCACAGGGGTGCGTCGGCGGTGCCGAGGCGGGTGGCATCGACCGCGTGGGGCAACGCCTCGGCCGACCTTCCGGCCTGGCGGAGGGCCCAAGCGAGGATGTCGTCGCCGAAGATCGTCGGACGCCCCGTCCGGGCCGACTCGGCCAAGGTGACAGCCTTGGCGGGATCACCGTCGGCCATGCGGGCGTGGGATGCCTCGAACTTGGCCAGTTCCTGATCGACGGAGATGCCGCCCTGGCTGCGGTTCAGGTCTTCGATGGCTCGAACCAGCGTCCGCTGCTCGGCTGCGCCCTGCTCGTCGCCGGATGCGGCGAGGACGTCGGCGAAGAGGGCGACGGCGTCGGGTAGCGGGATGCGCTCGGTCAGCGACCGCAGTTGGGTGGCGGCACCAGCCAGGTCGCCGCGATACGCGAGCACTCGGGCCCGTCCGTACGCCGCCTGGGGCTGGTCGGCCTGGGCCGCCAGTGCGCGGTCGTAGGCCCCATCAGCCGCATCGAGTCGCCCGGCCTGGAGGTGCAGGTCGCCGAGCAGAGCCAGCACGTAGGCGCCGTCGGCGTTGCGGGCGCCGCCGGCGGCGACCGCCTGTTGCATGGTCTCGAGCGCCCCTTCGGGGTCACCCTGCAACTCGAGGACGTAGCTGAGGCGCGAGAGGCTCGACACGTTTGGACGTCGCGACACCATCAGCTGGGCCTGGGTGGCGGCCTCGTCGTAGCGTCCGAGTTCGACCAGCGCATCCACTTCCACGGCCAGCGGATCGACGGCCAGCGGGGCCAACTCGCGGGCTCTCTGGGCCAGCGCAAGGGCGTCGGTGAACTCGTGACGGGCCAGTGCGAGCAGGGCAGCCGGCACGAGGGTGCGGATGTCGTCGGGGGCGGCCTTGCGGGCCCGCTCGATGGCCTCATCGGCCTGGGCGTAGAACGCCGGGTCGGCGGTGCGCCTGGCCTCGTTCAAGGCGGCGAGGCCCACGTTCACCAAGAGCGCAGGTTCCTGCGGATTGTTGGCGAGGGCGGCCTGGGCGGCAGCGAGGTTGCGGGCGCCCCCGGCGGGAGGGGCGTCCGCAGCCACGGTGTCGCTCGGAGCCGAGAGAAACACGAACCGTCCGATGAAGCCGCCGACCACGAGGGCGATGACGAAGAACAGGACGGTGCGGCGGAGGGGCCCGGTCGCCCGGGCCCCTCCTTGCAGCGTCGCTGATTGCTCAGCGATGGTCATGCGTTGTTAGCAGCGGCCGTTGTCGCCGTGGGGGGCGGCGAGGTACGGGAAGCCACGGGTGAAGGCACAGTCGTTGCGGTTGACACCGTCGCCGAGGGCGTTGTTCGGAGCCTTGTTGAATGCAGGCGTGAACGGCGTGGCACCAGCCACGGCCCGGAGCTCGATGTCGACGACATCGTCGGCCAGACGACGACCGTTCGGGAATCCGGCGGTGTCGCCACCGAGGACGCCGAGACGGTTCTCACGCCCGAAGGGCTTGGGCGAGACGGCCATGTTGAGGCGGAGCAGCTCGGCCGGCTGGACGTTTCCACCCGGGGCGTTCATCGGCATGTTGAGGCCCTTGATGCCCGTGAGGAAGATGGAAACGAGGTCGGTCCGGGGTGACGGCGGAACCTTCACACCGGGGTACAGGACCGGGATCAGCTTGCCGAGTTCAGGATCGGTGACCAGCGGGGCATACCCGTTGGCTGCGTCCTTCTCGGGCTCCGAGGCGTTGAAGAAGTCCTTGAACTTCAGCGGCACCACGGCCTCGTTGACCAGCGGGTGGCCGAGGCGGGACACGTTCACGAAGTCGCCGGAGCCGGTCTTGGAACCGTCTGCGCCGCGGGTCGTGGTCGTGAAGCGCTGCGACTGGGTGTAGGCACCGATGACAGCATCAGGATCGTCCGCACCGGTCGTGCCCTGACGGTCAGCCGTCAGCTGCGTGATCGGAACCTGGATGGCGATGCTGTGGACGTTCTTCTTGGCCACCGCATCGACGCCACGAGCCGTGGCCCGACTGATGAGGTGGGCCCGGTTGAACGGACGAAGACCGAGAAGGTCGAAGGCCGAGCCGAGGTCGACGAAGAAGGGATCGTCACGCTGACCGGCGAAGACGCGAGTGCCGCCACCGTCGATCGAGTACACGGTCGACTGCGCCGTGGCGTTGTAGTTGGTGTCGGTCCGGGGACCGACCTTCTCCGGCGGGGTCGACAGGTCGTCAGCGATCTGGCGACGCTCGCCGCCTCGCACCTCGAAGACGTCATAGGTCTGACGCTGGAGGTAGTTCTCATCCGTCACCGAGCTGATCGGGCCGTTGTTGTAGAGGAACGTGTCACCGTTGATGATCTGCTTCGAGAAGCGGAACTCGTAGGTGATGTCGTTCACGGCGTCGCCGTTGTTGTCGATGCTGATCTGATAGTTGACGTCGTCACCGAAGTCATAGAAGTTCGGGCCGCCCTGGGCGTCCTCGAACGGCAGGTAGTTGGCGATGAACGTCACCTTGGTCGGATCGTCAGGGCTGACGAACGCGTAGAAGTCGGTGCCGTCGGCGACAGGGTCTTCCCTGGTCAGCGGAGCCTCACGGTGGCTGGAGGCGCTCGTCGGAACGAGCGTGCCCAGCAACCCGAGGCTTGCGACCAGCGAGGTGGTTCCGAGCAGAGCCCGGCCTCGTGTGATCTTCATATGTGTCCTTTGCGTTGGGGATGGGATGGTGCCCACGGGCCGCCAGGTACCGGGGTTGCTGCCGTCACGGGCGAGGCGATCCTTCAGGGATCACGCCGGCGACGCGCCATTCGTTCCCAAGGGGAGCGAGGACGATGGTGAAGCGGCCCTTGCCGGTGACCGGCACGGCCCGCGCCCACCGACCGACGCCAGGCCCGTAGGCGGCGACGAGGACGGTGGAATTCGGAAGTTCGGAAACGGGGAACGCCTTGCCGGCGGTCCATTCGACCTTGGTCTTGCAAGTGAAGTCTTGCAGCGAGGGGGCCCCGATCAGGTTCTCCGACAGCTGCAGCGCCGACGCTCCGGCCTTGTCACAGTCGGCCGCCCGATCGAGCCACTGGGCGCCGACGGTGGTGGCTCCTTCGTCACTCGGGAGCACGGGACGCACGTCGAACGGGCGGCCAGTGAGGACTCGCCACCCCTCCTCTTTGACGATCCGCCAGGTCTCTTCGCTCTGGGCGGGCGCCAAGCCGGTCACGTTGGAAACCGCCGGTGTGCGGGAGGCGCTGATCGTCAGCTCGATACCTTCGGCGGTCGACTTCTCACCGGTGATCGTGAACTGTTCGGGAAGCAGGCGATTGGCCCGGTTCTGGAGCCAGGCCGCCGCCGGACCTGCGGTCTCGCGGGTCTTGGCGTCGAGCAGGGCAAAACTGACATCCGCCTGCTTCGACACCTCGGCCGCCAGGAACTGCTCGAGGGCGGCACGGGGATTGGCTGGCTCGTTGGCCACCGGGGGGGCGATGGTGGTCTCAGAGGGTGTCTGGACACCACCGGCGGCCGGGAGATCGAACTTGGAGATCGAGGGCTCACCGGCGAACAGCGAAGGTCCCGCCGGCTCGCGAAATACCAGGTAGGCGAGGCCGAAACCGACCAGGAGGCCCCCGACGACGAGGGCGACGATGAGCTTGCGGCGACGGGGCGGAGCAGAATCGCCATCGGCGACCTGGCTCACCTCCACGTCGTCACGAGACGGCAACACATCGGTCATCACGTGTCTCTACGACAGCGGGAGCTGTTCCGGATGACGATTGCGTGTCGGCCGTCGCCCGCCTGGGAGCGCCGCCGCTCGGCTGAGTAGCGTCGCGGCCATGGACGACCTCGCCGCGCGCGTCTACGCCGCCGCCCACCTCGAGGGCGAGTTCCTGCTCCGTTCGGGCGTCATCTCGTCGGAGTACTTCGACAAGTACCGCTTCGAGGCCGACCCCGAGCTGTTGCTGGCCATCGCCGTGGAAATGGCGACGCTGCTCCCCGAGGCCACCCAGCTGTTGGGCGGGCTCGAGCTCGGCGGCATCCCGCTGGCCACGATGGTGTCGCAGCTCACCGGTCATCGGGCTCGGTTCGTCCGCAAGGAGGCGAAGACCTACGGGACGTGTCAGTTGGCGGAAGGCGGAGACCTCGAGGGCTTTCGCATCTGCATCATCGAGGACGTGATCACGTCGGGCGGCGCCGTGATCGACGCTACCTACGCCCTACGCGACGCCGGCGCCACCGTCGACACGGTGGTCTGTGTCATCGACCGGCAGTCCGGAGGTCGGGAGAAATTGGCCGAACTCGGCCTGGAGATGCGGGCCCTGTTCACCAAGGCTGACCTCGAGGCCGCCGCCGGCTGAGCAATTTCGAGGTCGACCGGGGGGTGAGATATCAGATATGATAACTGCCGTGGCTCGGACCAAGAGGCTCCAGCAGGTGCTCATCTCGGCGGCCCGACTCCAATCGGTCGTTCCCGACGCGGTGCTCGTGGGAGGGTCTGCCGCGGCTTTGCACGCGGGTCATCGCGACTCCTTTGACCACGACCACGTTCTCGCCGATCTCGTGGAGCGCTACGAGGCCGTTCTCGACGCGGTGGAGGCGACCGAAGGCTGGGCCACTTCGGTGCGCGCCTCCAAGCCGCCATTCACCATCATGGGCAGGCTCGGAGGTGTCGAGGCCGGCCTCCGCCAGCTGCGCCGTTCGCGGCCGCTCGAGACATGTGAGATCGAGGTCGACGCCGATCACACCGTGGTGGCGCCCACGGCGCCAGAGGCACTCCGGGTCAAGGCATACCTGGTCGTGCAGCGCAACGTCGTGCGCGACTACCTCGACGTGGTCGGGCTTTCGGACCACCTCGGGCTCGAGGCGTCGGTCGACATTCTGTTGGCCATCGACGACTTCTATGTCGACCGATCGGGCCAGCCTTCTTCGGTGCTGACAGCTCTCGTCGCGGCGCTCGCTGAGCCAACGCCCCACGACACGGAGGTGACCGACGAACTTCCCCGTTACAAGGGACTCGACCCGCGTTGGCATCGATGGCCCGATGTCGTCTCCGCCTGCCAAGAGCTCGCGCTCCGACTGGTGGGCGCAGCATGACGTCGCTGACCTTCCGCAACGTCGACGCCGACCCAAGCGACGACGTGAAGACCTGGCCCTATGAGGCCCTGGTGACCGCTATCGACCGGGGGCTGGTTCCCGACTGGCAGCCGATCCTCCTCGAGATCCGGCGGTCGCCCTGGGGGCGCGTGGCCCGACGGGTCGAACGCTTCCTCACCTACCGCGAACCTGACGGCGTCGGCACCCTCTTCGGGCTCGCCATCGACCGAGCTCGAAACAATGCCGACGAAGCTGATCGCTCTGCGGCGGCCGCACGCATCCGTCGGGCGGTCGAGCGGTCGGGGCTGACCCAGGCGCAATGTGCCGAACTCGTTGGCACCAGCGCCTCGCGCTTGAGCACCTATCTCACCGGAAAAGTCACGCCATCAGCCGCAATGCTGGTGCGCTTGGAGCGCATGGCATCATCGCCTCAGGGGTAGGCGCCGCGATCACGCGGGCGGGTGGTCGGCGCGAGCGGCGCCTCGGCGCGCGCCGGCCTGCTGGTCGATCCGCTCGGCCGGCGTCTTGCCGGAGTCCTCGCCCCCGTAGGTCCAGTCCGGCTGCTTGTCGGCCTGGCGCCCGTCGAGGACGAACCGCTCGCCGTCCCAGCCGGAGATGGCGGCGACGAGCACCGGTGCCGGGCGTTCGTCGCTCGGGTTCGGGGCGGCCTCGGCCTCCAGACGGTCGGCGAAGTGCTCGACGAGGCTCGAGACCACGAGTTCGTGCTGGGTGGCGAGAAAGCAACGGGCTTCGTTGGCCACCGTGCGCGTCCGTGACGAGATCTGCGCCACCGCGTCGGGTTCGGGGCTCCCCGCCCGCACGCCGTCGAGGAGCGCTGCCAGGGCCACGCCGTCCTGCTTGCACGGCGTGCACTGACCGCACGACTCGACGCCGAGGAACCTGGACACGCCTGCGATGACGGCAACGGGATCGCGATCGGGGCCGAAGACGAGGAAGCCGCCGGTGCCGAGGCCGCCGCCGGCGTCGCGCATGGCCTCGTAGTCGAGCAGCACCCCCAGCCGGTCGGCCGGCAGCAGAGGGTTGGCGACACCGGAAAGCACGAAGCTCACCTCGGTGCGCGGGTCGCGGAAGCCGCCCAGCTCCCGGAGGACCGTCTCTAGGGGCGTGCCCATCGCAAACTCGCCAAAACCCTCGGTGGGGCAGTCGCCCGACACGGTACAGACGATCGAGCCCGGCGACGCCTCCGTCCCGACGCTGCGGAACCACTCTGGCCCCTCGACCACGATGCCGGGGACGTTGGCGAACGTCTCCACGTTGTTCACGAGCGTCGGCGCCGCCGCCGTGGCGGCGGAGGGCGATGCCATGTTCGCGGCGGCCGACGTGCCGTCCTCGCCCGGGGCCTCGTCGACGCCTCGCCGATACGGCGGCGAGAGGCGCGGGAAGGGCTGCCGACCGGCCAGCACCTCGAGCAGCGCCGTCTCCTCACCGAACAGGTATTCGTCAGGTCCGGTGGCGACGGTGACCTCGACCTGCTCCATCCACCCAGCGTCAGCGATCTCTCGGATCGCGCCGGCGAGCCGTTCGTGGACGTCGGCGGCGCTTGCCTTGATCGCAATGACCACGCGGTTCGCGCCGACCACCCCAGCAGCGACGAGCGCGCCTTCGATGACCCGGTACGGATTAGCGAGGAGGATGGCTCGGTCCTTGTACGTTCCGGGCTCGCCCTCGGCGGCGTTGACGACGACCGTGGCGGGGTCGGC
>JBKJLU010000085.1:0-3923 GCA_046596815.1 Acidimicrobiales bacterium
ACGACCACCGCCCCCACTGCAGCCCCCACGGAACCCACGACAACCGCCCCGACCACGACCGCCCCCACGACCACGACCACACCGAAGCGCCCGTGACGGAACCCGCGCTCCAGGATCCACCGCTCTCGTTGACCTGAGTTCACCGCCCGCAGTCGTCGCTTCAGGCCGGCTCGTCCATCGGCTCAGCTCTTGGGCGGAGATTGCTCAGCATTCGGTGGGTTGCCGCGACAAGCACAGGCAGGTCCTCCTCGATGGTCGCTTGGACGATGGCGTGGGCCGTGTCGAAGTAGCGATGAGCGAGTTGATCCCGCATGCCGGCGACATCGCGCCAGGCGATGTCGGGTTCCGTCGCGAGGAGTTCCGGGTCGATGTCCTTGACCGCTTCACCGATCTCGATGAGGCGGACGCGCACGGCGTCGAAGATCAATATCGGTGGTGCAGGGGGGACCTGGCGCGGCCTTTGGCTGTGCTGCGTTCAGTCTCGAGCGAAAACCGCCCGGTGGTTCTGGAGCCACTCGACAATTCGCCGGTCTTCTTCGTGAAGTTGGCGAGCGAGGAAGCCGTCCCAGGGCTTGATTCCGAGACTCCTCCTGCGGGCCCGAGGTCTTGTCAAGGCCGTTCGTCGACGGGACTTCAAACCGTCGTTCCGTACGCTCCAGCGGTGGTCAGCCGGCGAGCCCGAAGAAGACGAGGACCGCGCGGCCGAGAGCGACTATCTGCTCGTCGCCCAGTCGTCCGATCCGCTCGCCAAGTTTCGAGCGGGGAACTGTTGTGATCTTGTCGACCATCAAGCTGCAGGGCTCTCGAAGCCCGTTGATGTCGTCTGCCTCGATGAGGAGTCGGAACAGCGGCGCCTCAGTAGGGTCCGTCGTGAATGCGCAAACGGTGACCGAGTCCGTTACATCGAACCGGTCGTCCTGCACGATCACGACTGGTCGAGGCTTCCCGACGTATCCGGTGCCGGCGGCGGCGGTCCAGATCTCGCCTCGCCTCAATCGTCATCCAGGCTGACGGCGTCGATGAACGCCTGGTCGTCCTCGGCATGACGACTGGCGGCGACGGCGGCAGCCTGACGATGCGCCTCGCTTGTGAACTCGCGCGACCGGACATCCGGTACCCAGATCTGGACGGGACGGAGACCCTGCGCACGAAGTCGTCGGCGGTGATCGCGTACCCGCCTCCGCGAACTCGGCTCCTCCTGCGGCGCAGCCATGCCCAGATGTTACATGTAACGCCGAGGTCGGATCACCCGGAGGCTTCGCCCGCGTCGATCGCCGGCGCCCGGTCTGTGGGAGTTCGGGGGGCGCCGCGACGCGCCTGATTGTCTCGATCGCATCGTGGTAGGCGCCGAGCATTCGGAGGCACCCGCGCCTACCCAAGCGCACCGGAAAGAAGATGCTGGGCGTCAGCCCTTGTAGCTGAACGGCCCGAACGCCGCGTACTTTCCTGAGTGGTCGTAGGCCACCTCGCCGTGCACCCGAAACACTTTCGAGGCGGCCATTCCGGCACGATGGAGGATCAGACCGTCGGGCAGCACGATTTCGGCGTGGACCTCATCGCCACTGACCGGGTTGCGGATCGGCTGCAACTCGAGCTCGGCGATGCCATCGACGGTAGCGGTGCTGGCGTGATCGGCTACATCGACGTCGAAGCGGGCACGGTGCGGGCCATCGAGCTCGTAGGTGTTGATGAAGATCGACCACGGGCCGCCGACCTCGCCGCGTAGCACCCGGGTCAATGCCTCCTCCTGATGGGCATCGGCGCCGTCGTCGAGGTACCCGCTGGCCTGCCCACCACCTTCGTGGATGGCCCCAGGCCAGTCGGCGAACACCGCCACCGCTCGGCCGGCCATGTCGATGCCGTCGACCTCGCCGTTGTCAATGGACCAGACCCAGCCACCCTCGCAGTCGCCGTACGTCGGCGCCGCGTTGAAGTTGCACGGGCAACCCCAGTCGCAGTTGCAAGCGATCAGCACGTTCCCGCTCAGCTGCCAACTCATGACACACCCTGCCACACTGCCGTCGCGATGAGGCCGACGCCGGTCCAGCGGGCCAGTCCCGCACCATGGTTGGAGAGCTTCTCCAACGCCACGATCCCGGCGATCACCGCCACCCAGGCAATCCCCATCATGCCGGCGACCACCAGCACCGCCATGAGTGCCCAGCAGCAGCCGAGGCACCAGCGGCCGTGGTCCGCCCCAAGTAGAAACGCGTTCGCCCGCCACCGCTCCACCAGGAAGTCCGCTGGCGTGCGGCACCGCCGTAGACAGGCGTGCTTCGCCGGGCTCAGCTGATAGAGGCCGGCGACGCCGAGCACCGCCGCGACTGGGACGTCCATCGCCACCTCATGGAATGCCCAGGCGGCGAGACCAACGCCACCCCACACGGTCAGGTAGCCCGCCGCGAGAATGGCCGTGGCCGCCGGGGTCGAGCCGCGTCGATAGAGCAGGACGAACGGGGCTGCCGACGGCAGCATCATCGCCACCATCATCACCGTCCACGCGGCCACGAACCCTGCGATGCCCGCTCCTCCGCCGTCGAAGCCGGCCAGCAAGGCGATCCATGCCACCAGCGCTCCTCCGCCGAGGACGACCAGCACACCGCGGTCAACACGGGCGAGCGGGGCGACGGGAACAGCACTCATTTCCGAAAGTTACCTGGCGAGCCGGTACCTTCGCTGTGGCCGCATCCATTTGACGTGTGTGCGGGACGCCTCCTCAATATCGCCGTCTGTCAATGTCCAAAGGAGAAGACTGTTTCGGGATGGCATTGCGCCCGCACGCCATTGAGAGGGGACGAACGTGAAGGAGCGGTCAAGCGAACCGACCTCGGCCGAAGCGGTGAGGATGTTTTGGGAGGACGTGTGGACGGCGGGCCGGGTCGAGGTTCTAGCTGAAATCTTGCATCCCGATTGGACAGAAAATGGCAAGCCAGAAGATGTGGTTGCCTTCCAGGACGGGGTGACGGCGTGGCGGAAGATCTTCCCGGACTTCTCCGCCACGGTCGAGGAACTCTTGGTCGTCGGAGATGATCGTGTCGTCACCCGCGTCACCTACCGGGGCACCCACAGCGGGACGGCTTGGGGCCTCGAAGCGACCGGAAGGAAGACGGAGGTCATCGGCATCGACCTGTTCCGCGTCAAGAGCGGGCGCATTATTGAGCTGTGGCATGCGGTCGACCACCTCCCGCTTGTCATCCAAATGGGTGGGACGGTGAAGCCGAAGCACGGCTGACTTTGCGGAAGCGGCGTGAGGGTGAAGCACTCGTCAGCTACATGCCGCCCACACCAGGTTCGGCGGAGCCGTGTCGCGGAACGACGTCTCGAAATTCAGCCGAGCCGGATCAGATCGCCAAAGCTCATGAGTGAGCATCTGGAGTCGACGAAGGTCGCTCACCTCGAATCGCCTCCGCGCCGTGCTCACGACTCGGAGTCTCGACTCCCACCGCCTGTGCCGTCCACCGGATTGTTGCGCCCGCGAAGCGCCGCGATAGGAACGCCATCGTCTGCGGTCGTCGGTCGGTTCGCGAGCGCGCGTTGGGGCGCGGTCTCGGGGCCGCCGAACGGCAGTTGGCTAGTGCTTGGCGGACAAGGTGTTGAGCACGGCAACCTCTGGGAACGTGGCCGGAGCGCCGTACCCGTGCTCAACCAGCCAGCGGGTCGACATCAGACTTCGCAACGACCAGTAGGCGCGGATCACGTCGACCTCGACGTCGGCGCCATAGCCCGCGATGACATCGTCGAGGTGCTCCTCGTGTGCGAGCGTCAGTGTGGCGAGGTCGTACATCGCATCGCCTTGGCCGCCTTCTGACCAGTCGACGACGCCGCTCACCTCGTCACCGTCGACGAAGACATGGACGATCTGCAGGTCGCCGTGGATGAACACTGGTGTCCACGGCCGCAGAGCCGCCTCCCCCACCTGACGA
>JBKJLU010000221.1:0-12459 GCA_046596815.1 Acidimicrobiales bacterium
CCGAGATGGTCGAGGGGGGCGGCACCGGCGCGGTCGGCGTCCCGGAACTGCTCTTGCGCCGGAACCGCCCCGATGACCTCGAGGCCGGTGGGATCGGCGATCAGTTCGGCATCGCCGTCACGGGCCTTGTTGACGACGACGACGATCCGTCGTGCCTCACCTTTCGGGGCGAGGCGAGCGAGGCGGCGGGCCGACAACAAGCCCTTGGCATTGGGTTCGACCACGATCACGAACGTGTCGGCGTAGTCACCCCAGCCGAAGAAGGGCTGTCGGGTGCCGCCCGGAAGGTCGCCGATGACGTGCCACCGGTCGCGAGGCAGATCGCCGATGATGTGGCGGAAGGCGGCCTGGGAGCGACCGAGCGATCCGACGTGGCCGTGCAACTTGCCGAACTGGAGGTACCGGACGCCGTCGGCCCCCGTCGCCGCGTAGGCCTCGATGCTCTCGGCTGGCGTCATCCGGAGGCGGTAGGTCGTGCGGTCGCCGTCGACGTCGGCCACGGTGGCGTCGTCGGGCAGACCCGCGTCGGGGATGCCGAGCCCCAGAGCGATCGACAGCCCCGGCATGGGATCGGAGTCGATGGCCAGCACCGGCTCGCCTCGGCGGGCCAACATCCGGGCCATGGTGCCGGCGATGGTCGACTTGCCGGCACCGCCCTTGCCCACGAAAGCCACGTTCAGCACGACCGGACATTACCGAGGCACAATGAGGTCATGAAGCTCGGGGTGGTCGGAAAGGGAGGCGTCGGCAAGACGACGACCTCCGGGTTGCTGGCCCGGGCGTTCGCAGCGCGGGGCTTGCGGGTGCTGGCCATCGACACCGACTCGAATCCGAACCTCGGGCTGTCGTTGGGGCTCACCCTCGACGAGACCGAGGCCATCCCCGTGATCCCGCGCGCGCTGGCGAGTGGCGAGGGCGGCCAGGGCATGACCACGGCGCAACTGGTCGAGGAGTACGGGCGTCAGACGCCGGCCGGTGTGCGGCTCATGTCGGCGATGCGGGTGAGCGCCGCCGGCTCTGGCTGAACCTGTTCGAGCCACGCTGCCGTGCGCAGCCTCCTGGGATCGACCATCGAAGAGCAGGCTGACGTCACCATCGTCGACATGGAGGCCGGGCTCGAACACCTCAGCCGTTCGGGCGGAACGCTGGCCCATGCCGACGTGCTCGTCATGGTGATGGAACCGAGCCGAAAGTCGATCATCACCGCGGCGCGCACGGTGGCCCTCGCCGATGAGCTCGGCATCCCGACGACCTTCGGTCTCGGCAACAAGGCCCGCAACGACGACGACGTCGCCCTGTTCCACGAGCAGTGCCCGCCCCTCGGCATCGACCTGATCGGTGTGCTGCCCCACGACGCCGCCGTGGTGGAGGCCGATCGTCGAGGCACCGTTGTCACGTCGGGGTCGGCGGCCGACGCCTTGCAGGCCGTCGTCGACCGCCTGCTCGCCCTGGACTGACGAGTCCGACCAGCACCACGCCGGTGCCGACCACGATCGCCCCAGCACCTGGGAACGGCCGCAGTTCGCCACGAAGCGACGTGAATTGCACGCGAGCCGACGCGATGTCCTGGCGAGCAGTGGCGGCGTCGCCCAGGGTCGAGTCGGTCCACACGGCAAGGGCGTCGCCGTCGCCGCTGACGAGCCCGAGACGGGTGCCGAAGTCGACGCCGAAGCGCCGGCCCAGGTCGGGACCGACGCCGGCGTCGAAGGGCTGCGGGGTGAGGCGACGGTTCCGGAAGGATCGCCCGCCGTCCGTCGACGATGCCAGGGTCGCATCGGTGTCGAGACCCTTGCCACCGCGCCGACGGTCGAGATAGACGACGTCCACCCGACCATCCGGGGCGATCGCGACCTTCGGCAGGAATTGGGCCGTGCCGTTGCCACGGGGGTCGTCGTTGACCCGGACCCCGTCGCTCCACGTGCGCCCGCCGTCGCC
Organism: Acidimicrobiales bacterium; assembly: GCA_046596815.1. Taxonomy (GTDB): domain Bacteria; phylum Actinomycetota; class Acidimicrobiia; order Acidimicrobiales; family CADCTF01; genus DATLED01. The sequence goes on from JBKJLU010000221.1 coordinate 1,936, forward strand.
AGATCGCCGCACGAACACGTCCTCGTCGCCGTTGCGGCCGTCGGCCCAGGTGACGACGAGGTCGTCATCGCTACCAGCGGCGATGGAAGGGAACTCGGGGAGAAACACGATGAAGCGCTTGGCCGGCACCAGGTCGGATTCGACTTCAACGCCGCGAGCGAAGCTGCGGCCGCCATCGGCCGAGGTGGTGACCACCAGCCGGAATGGTCGGTCCCATGGCGGACCCTCGAGGTTCTCGAAATCACGCCGGTCGTCACCGAAGTCGGTATAGAGCACGACGAGGCGACCCCGTCCGTCGATCACGGGCGTGGCCGCGCCGACGAGTGGGCGTCCCTTGTCGCTGACCTGCACCGGCGTCGTCCACGAGTGGCCACCGTCGGTCGACCGGGCGGTGACAACCGCGCTCGGTCCCGAAAGGCGCAGGATGCCGACCTCGGTGGCCGCCAACCATGTGAGGTGCACGGCTCCACGGTGGTCGACGGCAATGCGAGCCTGGAACGACAACCGACCGGCAACCCGGACCGGAGGATCGAGGCGGTCCGATCCCGGCGCGGCCCGCGCCACCCAGAGGTTGGCCGGTGCGTTCCCCGGGCCCTCGAGGTTGACGTAGACGACATAGAGGGTGCCGTCGGGCCCGAAGGCGATGTCGGGCGCGAAAGGGCGATCGAGGCCGTCGGGCAGCGGCAGGGCAAGTGGTCGCCACGTGGCGCCGTTGTCGTCCGAACGCAGGAGGCCGGCCGAGAAACGCGGGCGGTCGACGCGATGGGCGACCGCCAGTGATCGAGGATCACGGGGATTGCGGGCCACCGACGGCGAGTTGTTGGCGTCGATGGGGCGGGCCGGGTTGACGAAGTGGCGCGGGCCGACGATGGCCTGCGCAACCGCTTGGCGACTCGTCGCCACCACACTGACTCCCAACGCCAGCAACGCCGTGCCCAGCGCGATGACGATGAGGCGTCTCAGGGCTTCTCCGATGTCGCGTGGTCGTGCACGACCGGACCGTACCGGGGGTCGTCCATTGACGCCCGGTAGGCTGGCCCCGTGGCGGACGACGACCTCGGCGCGTGGGGCCGTGTGCGGCGGGTGCTCTCCGGGCGCCGAGGCCGAGCGGCGGTGCTGGCCCTCATCCTGGTGCTCCTCGTCTCGACCTACGCCTTCGTGCTGTTCTCGCTGCGACCCGAGACGCCCGGGCGTCAGCTCGATGTCGGCGAGCTCCGGCGACGGGTCGGCGAGGGACAGGTGGCCACGCTGACGCTGCTCGTCGAGGACGACCGGTTCGTCGGCGCCGACGCCGACGGCGAGTTCTGGGTGAGCACGGCTGGCAACGACATCTTCACTTCCGGGCTGCTCACCGGATTCGCCGACGTGGATGGCCTCGACGTGGTCGTCGATCCCCAGACCTCGAAGAACCTCTTGCGTTACGCCACCCAGTTCCTCCTCCCCGCGGCCACGTTGATCGCCGGTTTCGCCCTCGTCTACACCGTGAGCTCTGGCCGCGACCGCCAGCTCGGGTTCGCCGGTCGGAACACGGGACGCCGCTATCGCGCCGGTGAACGTCCACCGGTCACCTTCGCTGACGTGGCCGGTCTCGACGAGACGGTGGCCGAGCTGCAGGAGGTCAAGGACCTCCTTGTCAACATGGACCGCTACGACGCCCTCGGCGCCAAACCGCCACGCGGCATCCTGCTCGCCGGGCCGCCGGGGTGCGGGAAGACGCTGCTGGCCAAGGCGCTGGCCGGCGAGGCCAACGTGCCCTTCTTCGCCATCGCCGCCTCGGAGTTCGTCGAGATGTTCGTCGGCGTCGGCGCCTCGCGCGTCAGGACGCTCTTCGACCAGGCGAGAAAGGCGGCGCCGTGCATCGTCTTCATCGACGAGATCGATGCCGTCGGACGGTCCCGCGCCGGCAACAGCTTCAACGCCGAGGGTGAGAACACCCTCAACGAGTTATTGGTTCAGCTCGACGGTTTCGACCCCGAGCACCGCATCGTCTTGATGGCGGCCACGAACCGCGCCGACATCCTCGACCCCGCCCTGGTTCGGAAGGGTCGCTTCGACCGCCAAGTGGTGATCGACGCTCCGGATCTCGGCGGTCGCCTGGCCATCGCCCAGATCCACGCCAGGGGTAAGCCGCTGAGTGCAGACGTCGACCTCGACGCCTTTGCCCGCCGCACCGTCGGTTTCACCGGGGCCGACATCGCCGCCGCCCTCAACGAAGCCGCGACCCTGGCGGCGCGGCGACGGCTCGACACCATCGGTATGGCCGAGATCAGCGAGGCTGTCGAGCGGGTGCAGTCCGGTCCTGAGCGGCGCAATCGAGTGCTGACGCCCACCGACAAACAGCACGTCGCCTATCACGAAGCCGGTCATGCGCTCGTCGGCTGGGTCCTCTCGAGTGCGACCCGGGTCGAGAAGGTCTCGATCGTGGCTCGGGGCCACAACCTCGGCGGCACCCTCAATCTGGCCGTCGACGACCATCGCGTGACCACGCGATCGCAGTACGTCGAACTGATCACCAGTGCACTCGCCGGACGAGCGGCGGAGGAAGTGGTCTTCGCCGATCCCGGGGACGGCTCGCGCTTCGACCTCAGCTGGGCCACGCGCCTGGCTCGACAGATGGTCTACGAGTTGGGCATGAGCGACCTCGGCCCCATCGCCCTGTCGGCACCGGGTTCGGGTAGTGCGACCCGCGAGCACTCCGAAGAGATTGCCGTCACCGCTGATCGCGCCGTCCTCGCCATTCTCGAACAGGCAGACAGCGATGCCAGGTCGGTTCTGAGCGCCCACCGCAAGACCCTCGACCAACTCGCACAACAGCTCGTGGCCCGCGAGACACTCGAGCGTCGCGACCTCGAGGAACTGCTTGGCGGCTTACCGCAGGGGGTCCCCGACCGTCCTCCGACCCCCCTGCCTCGCTCCGCTTCTCGCCGTTAAGTCAGCGCCGAGCGACATCGCGTCATACCATGGCGAGGCTTTTGTGAGATTCGTCACATTTTAGAGGGAGCGAGCTTTGTCGAGTCGTTGGAACTTCCAGACCCGCGTGGGTGTCGTGTTGTTGGCGTTGATCGGGCCGCTGCTGGTCTGGACCGCCGTCCCGGCGTCGGCGGCGCCGCCCGCTACGGGCTCGTTCAGCCTCATCCAGATGGTGCACACCACCAACTTCAACGACGGTGCCGTGCAGTCGGCGGCGCCGTGGGACGGTCGCTCGAACGGCAACTTCAAGTACGCCGGCATCCCCTGCACCGGGAACGCCCCGGTGAACAACATCTCCACCGACCTCGTGACCTACAACAATCGTCTGGCCGGTAGCCGCGCTCCGGCATCGACGCGTTCGCACCCGCTGGCCTTCAGCGCCACCAAGGGGGCGAACGGCCGGTTCCAGCTCGCAGGAACCGACACCCTCACCGTGTGCCATCAGAAGGGTGGGCCGACGCCCAACCCGGATCCGACGCCCGACGCCCAGAAGTCCAAGATCTTCTTCGACTGGACGGCCGAGGCCGTCATGAGCTCGGCCGAGGAAATGACCTGGACCGGGAGCTTCACCATCACGGGCGGCACCGGCATCTATCAAGACCTCACCGGTTCCGGCTCGATCTCCGGATACTTCTTCTGCTTTGCCGTCGAAGGCTGCGCCGGTGTCGGCAACTATCGCGACGGCCAGTTCACGATGTCCGGCATCTATAGCGACCCCACGCCGCCCGACAACATCGGCGGCGGAAACGGCCTCAACCGAGCGGCGCCCGCCCCTGCGACCATCCCCGCTCCGTCGGCGACGAGCGGCGCCAACGGCGCCTTCAGCGTGATGCAGATGGTGCACACCACGCCGTTCAACGCAGGCCAGGTTGCCAATCCGGCTCCCTGGAACGGTGTCGATCCGGGTGGACCCTTCCGCTACGCCGGCATCCCGTGCACGGGCAACGCACCGGTGAACAACATCGCCACCAATCTCACGAGCTACAACGGACGCCTGCCTGGGAGTCGCACCCCGTCTTCGACTCGTATGCATCCGATCGAGTTCAGTGTCACCGAAGGACCGAGCGGTGAGTTCACCTTGACCGGGAAGAGCGCCATGGTGGTCTGCCAGCTGCGGGGCGGACCGCGGAACACCCCCGACCCGATCCCTGACGCCGAAAAGGCACGCATCACCTTTGACTGGACGGCCAAGGCCGTGAAGACCTCGGCGGAGGAGGTGTCGTGGGCCGGTTCGTTCTCGATCACCGGCGGTACCGGCGAGTACACCGATCTGCGGGGCTCCGGTGACATCGCCGGCTACTTCTTCTGCTTCGCCCCCGAGGGGTGTGCGTCACTCGGCCAGTTCCGGGACGGGCAGTTCGCCATGTCCGGCACGTACGACGACCCGAGCATCTCGTCGCAGGGCGGGTACCGGATGGACGCCTCCGACGGCGGCATCTTCGACTTCGGCGACAGCCGCTTCTTCGGCTCGACCGGCGGGTTGGCACTCAACAAGCCAGTGGTCGGGATGGCCCAGACCCCAAGTGATGACGGCTACTGGCTGGTGGCATCCGACGGCGGGATCTTCAGCTTCGGCGATGCCGCATTCTTCGGCTCGACGGGAGACATCGCCCTGAACGAGCCGATCGTCGGGATGGCGGCCACGCCGACCGGCAAGGGGTACTGGCTGGTGGCATCCGACGGCGGGATCTTCAGCTTCGGCGATGCCGCATTCTTCGGTTCCACCGGAGATCTCTCCCTCAACAAGCCGATCGTCGGCATGTCCGCTTCGCCGACCGGTAAGGGCTATCGACTGGTGGCTTCCGACGGCGGGATCTTCACCTTCGGCGACGCCGACTTCTTCGGCTCCACCGGCGGAACCCCGCTCAACAAGCCAGTGGTCGGCATGGCCACGACTCGTACGGGTCGTGGCTACTGGCTCGTGGCCACCGATGGCGGCATCTTCAGCTTTGGCGACGCCGAGTTCTACGGCTCGACCGGCGGCATCACGCTGAACAAGCCGATCGTCGGCATGGCCGCCACCGAAACCGGCGGCGGCTACTGGCTGGCGGCTACGGACGGCGGAGTGTTCGCCTTCGGTGACGCACCCTTCCTCGGTTCGACCGGGGACATCCAGTTGGCGCGACCAGTGGTAGGTATCGCCACATAATTCGTGACGCGTGACCAGCCGGGGCTCGGCCCCGGCTGGTACCGTGCCGTTCTGACCGCTCGACCCGTGGGGGGAATCTTGTCCAGGCAAGCTCGACTGTTGTTGATCACGGTGATGGCGATGGGTCCGCTGGTGGCCGGGTCGATCGCCTGGGCGTGCACCGGCGTGGCGCAGATCCGCACCGAGGAGGCAGTAGTCGTGCAGGGAGCCGAGGTTCGTGGCAGCGGCGAAGGCTTCAGTGCCGACGCCGCCGGCCAGGCCGAGGTCCATCTCGACGGCGAGTCGGGTCAACTCATGTGGCAGGGCCGGCCCGATACCGCCGGCGGTATCAGCTTCAACTTCGTCGTCGGCGACATCCAGCCCGGCCAGCACGTGCTGGTCGCCGTGCAGCGCGACGCATCGGGCGAACCCATCTACGGCACTCCGGCCCGTACCACCATCGAGGTGACCGCCCGACCGGCCTCGGCGTCATCGACACCGCCGGCCGCGCCCGCAGAACAGGCGTCGGCCGAACCGGCTGCGAGCGTCGCCGCTCCGCCAACCATCTCTCCCTCGGCGACACCCGTCGCCTCAGCGGTCTCGGCGCCAGATGCGATTTCGCAGCCGCCGGCACCCTTCGACACCGTTGCCGCCAGCGCGCCCGCAGCGGACGAGGTGCCGTTCCTCGCTCCGTCGATCACCGCCGGCGACGACGTCCCGGCGCCCAGCCCTGCGGCCGCTGCCCCACGGATGGTGCCCGCCGGCGCCACGCCCGGATCGGGTTCGCTGGTGCTGCCGTTCGTTCTCACCGGCCTCGGGCTCCTGATGGCCATGACGGCCGCCGTCGTGGCCCTGCGCGGGGACCGCAAGGACCCGGCTCCGGCCCGGAGTCGCGCCCACCGCTGAGCGCCCCCGCCTCGCCGTCCACGGAGAGCAACGGCCGGCGGGCCGCCGCCCTTGTCGGCGTCGTCGCGTTGGGGCTCAGCGCTCTCGTAGGTGGCAACGTGGCCGGGTCGAGAGACCGCATCTTCGGGGGAGGGTTGCCGCAGCCGTTGCCCGCTCTGGTGAGTCGCAACGCCGATGCCGCCCGCTCGGCGACCGAACGTGTGGGGTCGTTGACCCGACTCCGCTCGCAGCCGTGGTGGCAGGAGGTGGTGGTCCTGCGTGGGGATGGGCCTGCCCGACACCCCGTTGACATCGCAACCGCGGCCATCCAGTGGCGGGTCACGCCGACGTGTGGCTCCGGGCGGATGGTGGTGCGTTCCGCCGGACGATCCAAGCCGATTGTGTCCACGACGTGTCCCCCGGAGTCGAGCGATGTCGGGTACGCCACCGAGCCCGGCGGGCAGGTTCTGGCAGTGCAAGCGGGCGGAGCCTGGCAACTGCGGGTCGAACAGCAAGTCGATGTCCCCCTCGAGGAAGACCCGCTCCCGGAGATGGCCTCACCGAACTCCCGGGCGGTGGCGCGCGGCTCGTTCTACCGGATCGACCAGCAGGGCCAGGGCGTCGTCACCCTTCACCGATTGGCCGACGGGTCCGCCGCCCTTCGACTGGCCGACTTCTTCGTGACCGCCAACGTCGATCTGGAGGTCCGGCTCAGTCCGCTCGCAGCCCCACGCTCGACGGACGAGTTCGTGGCGGCACCGTCGGTATCGGTGGCCGACCTCGATGTCACCGCCGGGTCGTTGAACTTCAGGGTGCCGGCCGGCGTCGATCTGTCGGCGTATCGCTCCGTGGTCATCTGGTGCGAGCAATTGCACACCGCGTACGCCGCCGCTTCTCTGGAAGCATTCGGCCAATGACGACACCCGTGCTGCACGCACCGGGGACGCGGGCCCTGCAGTTGAGAGGACGGTCGTTGGCGGTTGCGCTCCCGAGCCTGCACGACCCGCGATTGAAGCTGTCGGCCGTCATCATGACGCTGCAGGCGCTCGGCCAGACGGTGCTCGACTTCAAGGTGTCGATCGCCCAGATCCTCGTCTGCCTGGGAGTGTGCGCGGCCATCGAGCTCACCGTGACCTGGCGACGAGTCCGCGTGTTGGCCTGGCCGTCCAGCGCGTTGCTCACGGGCAACAGCGTGGCCTTCATCCTCCGGGCATCGGGCACCGAACACGGCGACTGGTGGAGCCTCCAGGGCATCTGGATCTTCGTCTCGGCCTGCGGGTTGTCGATGGTGTCCAAGCACCTGATTCGACCCACAGGTCGACACTTGTTCAACCCGTCGAACGTCGGCATCGTGTGGATCTTGCTCGTCGTTGGTCCTGGCCGGGCGTTCCCGCAGTACCTGTGGTGGGGGCCGCCGGGACCGGCGGTTGCGCTGGCTTACGTGGTGATCCTGGCCGGCGCGATCTGGGTGTTGCCTTCGGTGCGGATGTCGGCCATGGCGCTGTCGTTTCTCGGCACGCTGGCCGTCCTGGTCGGCGTGATCGCAGTGAGCGGCAGGAGCTTCCTTGCCATCTGGCACGAGGGCCCGGTCGATGGCGCCGCCTATTGGACGAACATCGCACTGTCTCCCGAGGTCTTCATCTTCGTGTTCTTCATGATGTCCGACCCCCAGACCGCACCGCGCACTTCCCGTGGCCGTGTGCTCTACGGCGCGGGCACGGCCGCGCTGGCGTCGGGACTGTTGGTGTTCCAGACCACGGAGTTCGGCATCAAGCTGGCGATGCTCTCGAGCCTCACGGTGATGTGCACGCTGGTGCCGTTGCTCGACCGACCCCGTCCGACGCTTCCTGGGCCAATGACGGACCCGGGACGTCGAGCGCAACGGTTGGCGTCGGTCGCCGCCCGTCCGGCCGTACTGGCGGCGGCGATCATCGCGTTTGCCGCCCCGGTCAACACCGCCCTCCTGGCCGACGACCCCCAATTGATCCTCCTCGAGCGGGGACTCTCGGGGCCGGGGAACTCCCAATAGTCCGGCGAGCGAACGTGGCCGCCGTGGTCCTACTGGTCCTTGCGGTCTGGGCCGTGACCGCTCCGTACGCCGATGGCCTCGTCGGGCTGCAAGTCAACGTGCGCGCTGCGGTCGAGGTGGTCGATCACGTGATCCCCGGCCTCGTCGCTGGAGCCGCCGCCATGGCGCTGCTGCTTCGCCCGTCGCTGGCACTGGGGGCGGGTTTGGTGGCGATGATGGCCGGGGCCTGGATGACCGCCACCCACGTGCCGTTGGCCGCAGGCGCCCTCAGGGGAGTGGGTTCGATGGGAGCGGCGGCCTGGCACCTCGCACCCGGCGCCGCCGTGCTCGTCCTGGCACTCGCCGTCGTGGTCTCGTCGATAGAACGGTGAGGGCATGCCGGCGTGCGCCAGTTTCAGTTGGCGGCCTCGTCGGGCGCTGACCGTCTACCTTCGGGCCGTGGCAGACGACCTGGCGCAGGCCGCGCACCAGTGGCAAACCGAAGGATGGGCCCTCGTCGACGGGCTGGTCCCGGAGGCCGATGTCGATGCCGTGGCCGCCGACCTGGAGCGCCTGTTCGGCACCGACACCTTCGCCGACTACAACCAGGCCGCCGGATTCGGGGACGGGTCACCCGACGGGCGCCAGTTCCGCTCGACGCAGTTCGATGGCATGCGCGGCTTCCCCCAGCGGGGGTGTCCGGCTCTCAACGACCTGTTCGTGCATCCCCGCCTCCTCGAGTTCGCCCGGACGGCTCTCGGCGACGACGACGTGAGGATCTATCAAGCGGCGGTCTGGGGCAAGTGGGCGGGGGCGGTCAACTACGAGCAGCCGTTGCACCAGGACGGGAACCACTCGCTCCTCCCACCCCGCATGGAGCCCGGCTTCTGGCACCTCGAGTCGTTCCTGTACCTGTCCGACGTCGATGCCGACTGTGCCCCGCCTCGGCTCGTGCCCAACAGCCGTTCGGGTGTGACCCATGACGAGCTCTACGCGCATGAAGTGGCGGCCACCGGCCGTCGAGGCTCGCTCTTGGCCTACCGCTCCGACGTGTGGCACCGAGGCACGGATTTCGCGCGGCCCGATGCCTCTCGCTTCGTGCTCGTGGCCGCCTTCCGGCCGGCTCAGGCCGAGTGGTTCGGCTATGACGCCTTCCCCCGTCTCGGTAACAGCGCGGCCTTCCGCGATTTCACTGCCGGGAAGTCTCCCGAGGAACTGGCGCTGTTCGGCATCCCTCGTCCCGGCCATTCCTACTGGAATGCGGTGACCGTCGACGCCATGGCGGCCAAGTATCCGGGCCTCGACCTCACGCCGTGGCGCGAGGCGCTTGGTTCGGGACCGACTTCTGTCGCTTGAGGAAGCGTCCTCCCTGGCAGGATCGCGTTGTGAGCGACTGGCGCTGGGGCATCATCGGGCCGGGTGGAATCGGGACCCAGTTTGCAGAAGGCATCCGCCTCGTGGATGGCGGCGCGATCACTGCCGTCGCCTCACGGTCACAAGCGCGGGCCGACGCCTTCGGTGACCGGTTCGGGGTGCCGGCGCGCTACGACAACGTACGCGACCTGTTGGAGAATCCCGACGTTGACGTCGTCTATGTCGCGACGCCTCATGCCGAGCATGCGGCCGACACCCTTGCCGCGCTCGAGGCGGGCAAGCATGTGCTCTGCGAGAAACCCATGGCGTTGTCGGCTCGTCAATCGCGCGAGATGGTCGACCTGGCGCGCGCACGCGGGCTGTTCCTGATGGAGGCGATGTGGACGCGCTTCCTTCCGTCGTACGTTGCGCTGCGGGAGGTGCTGGCCAGTGGTCGCATCGGTGAGCCACTCCTCGTCGAGGCGGATTTCGGTTTCCGCGTCCCCGTCATGCCCGAACACCGCTTGTTCGACCGCACCCTTGGCGGCGGGGCGCTCCTCGACTTGGGGATCTATCCCGTCCAGCTCTGCTCGATGGTGTTCGGCCCCCCAGACCGTATTTCCGCCGACGGTGTTCTCGGATCAACCGGGGTCGACGAACAGGTCGCTGCGGTGCTCCACCACCCCGGAGGTCACCTCGGTGTGATCAAGGCTGCGGTGCGTGTCGGACTGTCGTGCACGGCGCGAATCTCTGGCAGCAAAGGTTGGATCGAGCTGCCGGCGTTCATGCACTGCCCGCAGTCTTTCGAGGTCGGCGACCGCAAGGGCCGGGAGCGGATCGAGTGCGGGTACGAGGGCGAGGGCCTCCGGTTCGAAGCCACCGAAGTCCATGCGTGCCTCGATGCCGGCCGGACGGAGAGCACCGTCATGCCCCTCGATGAATCGCTCGCGATCGCCGAGACGCTCGATGCGATCCGCGCGGCGGTGGGAGTCGTCTACCCGGACGAGTGATCACGCAGGGCTGACGGCGACCTCGGTGGCCTTCGCCGAGACCCAGACGGACGAGCCGCCGACCAACGCCAGATCGTCGAGGGCGGACGTGGTGATCTCGGCGACGATGGGAAGGGGACCATCGACCTGCACTCTGGCCCGATCCGCGTCTCGGTCGATGGTCGTGACCC
>JBKJLU010000351.1:0-2993 GCA_046596815.1 Acidimicrobiales bacterium
CCCTCATCACCGGGTTCGTGCTCATCGACCGCCTCGGGAGCTCGGGCACGGTCCGCCTCCTCGCCGCCCTTCTCATCATTCCTGGTGTGGTCGCCGCGACGGCATCGAAGGGAGTTCGTCGCGCGTCACTTTCGGTCGCCGTGGTCGCGCTCGCCGCACTCCAGCTCGCCATCTTTCCGGGCAACCGGGGAATGTGGGCGCTGCTCCACACGGCACCGAACATCGGCTTCGTCGTGGCTGAGGAACGCTCGTGTCTCAACACCCTGGTCAAGCGCAGCGGCTTTGACCTTCTGTACATCAACGGCTCGGCCCAGAACGGCTACCCGTACGACGACTTCCATGTGCTCATCGGGTCGCTGCCCACCCTGCTCCACCCAGACCCCGAGCGGGCCTTGGCCATCGGCCTCGGGATCGGAGGAACGACCTACGGGCTCGCCGGGGATGCGCGCCTCGAGCGTGTTGAAACCGTCGAGATCTGCGGTGGACAGATCGATCTCGTGCGACACCTGGCCGAACGAGGCGATTCGCCGGAGAGCGCCGCCCTGCTTGCCGATGACCGGGTCGACCTGATGGTGGCCGACGGCCGGAAGCACCTCCTGGGCGCCGACGCGTCGTCGCTCGACGTCGTGGTGGTCGACACCCTGCGCCCCCAGTCCGGCTACAGCGGAAATCTCTACTCCCAGGAGTTCTACCGCCTCGTCGCCAGCCGGCTTGCTCCCGGGGGGCTCTTCGCGCAGTGGCTGCCGACGGACCGCGCGTTCCAGACCATGCAGGAGTCGTTCCCGCACCTGTTGATCTTCGATGTTCCGTCGTACTTCGGATCGCGGTTCGCGGTCGCCTCCATGGATCCGATCGCCTTTGACCGCGAGACCATGCTGGCCACGTTGGGCCAGTTCGACTTGGCGCCCGGAGCCGCTGGAGTGGTGAAAGGCTTCGTGACCGTCACGCAACCGTCCACCCTCGTCGGCAACAAGGCGATTCCCCGATCCCGCCGCAACGAAGACCTGTTCCCCCGCGACGAGTACTTCCTCAACAACGGTTTCTGAGCCGTCGAAGCTCCCACACCATCATCCGGCCGGTGTTGGCGGGGGCCGCGGGCTCGGCCTCCTCGACATGCGAGAAGGTGAACCCGAGCCGTTCGGCCACCGCCGAGCTGCGGACGTTGGCGGCGTCGCAGCGAATCACGACGCGGTCGACCGGCGCGTCAAAAGCCAGCGCCGTCACGGCGCGGGCGCATCGCGTGATGATGCCGCGTCCCTCGCAGCCGGCTCTGACCCAGTAGCCGATCTCCAGGTCGCGGGGCCCGCCCCGCCGGTGCAGTCCCATGCTCCCGACCACGTCGGGCCCGTCGAAGATCGTGTAGCCGGCGTCGCCCCCCACGTCGAAGGCCTCACGGCTGATGGCCAAGCGCACCGCCTGTTGGTCGACAGCCGTCGCCCCCTTGGCCCAGGCCATGAATGGCCGCAGGTGGTCGAGCGACGAGTTGATGGCGTCGGCGACAGCTTCGGCGTCGATCGGATCCGGGGCCCGCAGCACCAGGCCGTCCCCCACCTCGATGCTCGTCGGCCAGTCGGTCTCCGTCATCCCCAGCCGAGTTCGGTGAGGCGGGCGTCATCGATGCCGAAGTGGTGGGCCACCTCGTGGATGACGGTGATGCGCACCTGCTCGGTGACCTCTTCCTCGTCACGACACGATGCGCAGATGGTCTGTCGGAAGATGGTGATGCGATCCGGCAGGGCCATGCCGCCGTAGTCGTCGCGTCGGGTGAGGGGAATCCCCTCGTAGTAGCCGAGCAATCGCCCGGGCGGACTGGTGTCGTCGACGAACACGTTGACGTTGTCCATCAAGCGGCCGAGCTCGTCGGGGATGCCGTCGAGCGCATCGGCGACCAACACTTCGAACCGCTCCGGCGGCACGTCGACCACCGACGGCCTCAGCCGAGCTTGCCGCTGATCGATCCGGCCGATCGCAAGGCCGACCCGTCGGCGCCCTGGGTGCTGTACGGACGGCCGGGTCCGGAGGTGGCTTCGGCCAGGAGGTCGAGTACGAGCTGCGCGGTCGTCAGCGGCGGATCGATCCAGAGGTACTTGGCCAACGAGCCGGGAATGGTGTTGATCTCGTTCACGTACAGCACAGCATTCTCTTCTTCGCCCCCCGCCCTCACGGCCAGAAAATCGATGCGGGCGAGGCCGCGAACCGACGCCACGGGAACCAACTGCCGGGCCGTCGACCGGATCTGGTCTTCCCACGTCGACGAGATCTGGGCTGGCAGTTCCCGTGGCGCGCTCACCATGCCCTCGCCGCCGACGTATTTGTCGCGGTAATCGAGGATCGAGGTTCCGGCCGTCGTCCGTAATGGCTTCTCGATCGCCGACAACTGCACCTCGGGATGGGTGCGAAGCGCGATGTTGATGTCGTAACTGTCGGCCTTGTAGGGCTCGACGATGGCACCGGCGCGCAGGTGCGGTTGCGGCGATCGGACGTAGGCCGTGACCGAGTCCCAATCGGCCAACACCTCGATGCCGATCGATGAGCCTCCGAATCGCGGCTTCACGATGAACGGCCCGTCGAAGGGTGCGGCGCCGACGTTGTTCGGGTCGATGGCGACGACGGGGAGGTGCGGCAATCCGGCGGCCAGGCAGGTCGCGGCGAAGGCCAACTTGTCCATCCCCAACGCCGCGCCGGCGACGGATGGGCCGGTGTAGCGGATACCGGCGAGATCGAGGGCTCCTTGCAGCGTGCCGTCCTCCCCCGGTCCGCCATGGCAGCAGTTGACGACGGCCGAGATGTCGAGGGCCTTCTTCTTTCCGAGCCCACCACCCTCGGGTTGGAAGCCGCCAGCCTGCAGTCGGAGCGGACGAGCCTTGCGGGGAACTCCTTCGAGGAAGTCGGCGGCCTCGAGATCGTTGTCGACGCCGACGAACTCCCCCGCCTTCGTCCAGTAGATGGCCTCGACCTCGGTGCCCGTCTCGGCGAGGGCGCGAGTGGCCAAC
>JBKJLU010000387.1:0-5575 GCA_046596815.1 Acidimicrobiales bacterium
GACGGATGACCTGACGTGGCCGGCGACTACTACGAACTTCTCGGCGTCTCCCGCAACGCATCGGACGACGAGATCAAGAGGGCCTACCGCAAGCGCGCTCGCGAGCTCCACCCCGACGCCAACCCCGACGACGCCTCGGCTCACGAGCAGTTCAAGGACGTGAGCACGGCTTACGAGACCCTGCGCGATCCCGAACGCCGTCGTCGCTACGACCAGTTCGGTCCTGAAGGTGCCGCCCGCATGGGCGGAGGCGATCCCTTCGCGGGTGCCGGCGGTGGGCTGGGCGACATCTTCGACGCGTTCTTCGGCGGCGGGGGCGGCGGGGCGGGGTTCGGTGGCGGCCGTCGTGGCGGTCCGGCGAGAGGCAATGACCTCGAGTTGTTGGTCGAACTCGGCTTCGAGGAAGCCGTCTTCGGCGTGCGGCGCGAGATCAAGCTGCGTGCGCCCGTTCCCTGCGACACGTGCGAGGCGAGCGGCGCGGCCCCCGGGACGTCGGTGACGACGTGCGCCGGCTGCGGCGGCACCGGGGAAGTGCGTCGGGTGCGCCAGTCGATCCTCGGGCAGATGGTGACGGCCAGTCCCTGTCAGCGCTGCGGCGGCCAGGGCCAGGAGATCGCCAGTCCCTGCACGGCGTGTCGGGGCGAAGGTCGCCGTACCGAGGAGAAGACCTACGAGGTCGACATCCCTGCAGGGGTGGTTGACGGCACGCAGTTGCGACTCCCGGGTCGCGGCGGAGCCGGCCCGCGCGGCGGCCCGCTCGGCGACTTGTATCTGCACACCCGGGTACGGCCCCACGAACGCTTCCGACGCGACGGACAGGACCTCATCGCCGACCTGCACGTGACCATGACCCAGGCTGCGCTCGGAGCCCATCTGAACTTCGAGACCCTCGACGGTGGCGAGGACCTGGCGTTGCCGCCCGGTACCCAGAACGGTCGGGTGTTCGAGCTTCGGGGCCGTGGCGTCCCTGGCGGTCGCGGACGACCACGGGGTGATCTGCTGGTTCGGGTCACCGTCGACACGCCCACGTCGCTCGACAGAGAGGGCGACGAGCTCCTGCGGCGATTCGCCGAACTCCGGGGCGAGGACGTCGCCCCCGCCGACACCGGCTTCCTCTCCCGCATTCGGAGTGCCTTCAAATAGGCCCTTGTCTCTTGTTGCATTTGGTGCTATTCCAGAGGCATGGATCCCCTGGGCCGCCCGAGCGACGTGGACGATGCCTTCCACCGACTGCGGGAGGTCCTCGGGGCGCCCGACCGACGGGGTTGGCGCCGCTATCTGCGAAGCCGTCCGAAGGCCGATCCCGAACCGGACGCCGAACTCGACCGTCCTTCGCCTCGCCGCCCTCGAGTCGCAGCCCTGGCGGCGTTGCCTTTGCTCGGCGCCGCCGCCGTCTTGTTGGTGTCCATCGCTCGGCCTCCGGCGCAGATTCGTCCCATGGAACCGATCTCTCCGCCACCGAAGGCATCGACGACCGGGCCCGTCGCTGCGCCTGACGCTGCGCCGGTCCCCCAGCAGGTCTGGCCGGGCGAGGAAGTGATTGTCGCCGGAGGCGGCGAGATTCGGGTGGGACGACAGCGCTGGTCGGTGGGCCGAGCCGGGGATCTCGTCGTGATCGGCGACTGGAACTGCGATAGCCAACCCACCCCGGCGGTGCTGCGACCGGCCACGGGTGGGTTCTACGTGTTCGACGGTTGGGCCGGCCGCGAACAGCCGGCGACGGCCCGGAAGGTGGCCGACGTCCCTCGGGCCATCGCCGCCATCTCCGCCGGATGCGGCACGGCCGTCGTGCGAACCGCCGATGGCACCGAGCGAAGGATCGCGACGGAGGTCCCTCGATGACGACCGACCGGAAGCGTGCGGCCACGACCATGGCAACCTGGGCGGCGCTCCTCGTGGCGTCGATGACGTGGTTGGTGGGATGGGAGCCGGCGTCGGTCGACGAGCGGGCTCCGGGTCTCGATCCGGCCCTGGCCACGATGACCGTGGTGCGGGGCGCAGCACTCGTGCTCGGCGGCTACCTCCTGGGCGTGTCGGTGTTGGCCCTCGCCGTCCGCCTGCTCCGCTTGCCTCGAGTCGTGATCGAGACCGTCGAGAGCCTGGCCCCGTCGGCTGTGCGCCACCTCGTGCGGTTGGCCGCTGGGGTCACGATGACGACGATGGCGTCCTCCACGCCGGCGCTGGCATCGACTGCGGGTTCGGCCCCGGTGGTCGTCGCCGCTCAGGCAATCGAGCAACCTGCGGGTCTGGCGCCGGTCGACGAGCCCGTGGTGATGCGCCGCCTCCCCGACGTCGACGAGGGCCTGTCATCCGAGGCCGTGTCGTCTGAGGCTGTGTCATCCGAGGCCGGGCCTTCGGCTACGGCGCCGCCCCGGGGAGAAACGACCCGGGTCATCCGCCCGGGTGACCACTTCTGGAGCATCGCCGAAGCCGAACTCCGTGGTGCGCTCGGCCGCTCGGTCACCGATGCCGAGATCGATCCGTTCTGGCGGGCCCTGGTGGCCGCCAATCGGCACGTGACGCCCGATCCCGACTTCCTGGTCCCGGGACAGGTCGTTCGGGTTCCGGCCGTTCCCTAGGGTCTCAGCGCAGCCGGGCCGCCACCTCGTTGGCCAGGAGCCGACCTCGGGGGGTGAGGACGAGCCGATCGCCATCCTCGACCAAGAGATCGCCCACGTGAGCACGGTCCTTGGCGTGGAGCGCGTCGGCGGGAACACCAGTGCGCGTGCGCAGTGCGAGTTGCAGGGCCTCGACCCGTTGGGCCTCGACGTCGAGGACCTCTTCGCCGCCGACCGGCGACCCGCCCGCCTCGATGGCGTCGATGTAGCGGTCCGGGGTGCGGACGTTCCACCATCGGCGCCCGGCCTCATGGGAGTGGGCGGCGCAACCGATCCCGCGGTAGGCGCCCTGCTGCCAGTACAGCTGGTTGTGGCGACACTCGTGACCGGGCTTCGCCCAATTCGAGATCTCATACGAGACCAGACCGGCGGCGGCGCAGGCGGAATCGAGGGTGAGGTACTTGTCGGCCTGGTCGTCGTCATCCGGATGGCGGGTCGCATCGGCCGCCAGCGGCGTGCCCGCCTCGACGGTCAGCGCATAGGCGCTGAGGTGGGGCGGGTCGAGGGCCAGCGCGAGGTCGAGCGTCTCTTGCCACTCCGAGGACGACTCACCGGCGGCGCCGTAGATGAGGTCGAGGTTCCAGGTGGCGAACCCGGCCTGCCCGGCAAGTGCGGCACAGCGCTCGACGTTGCCGGGGTCATGGGTGCGGCCCAGGGTGCGCAGCACCGACGTCACCATCGACTGCACCCCGAACGAGAGCCGGTTGACGCCGGCCTCGAGATAGACCTCCAGCAGTTGTTCATCGACGGTGTCGGGGTTGCACTCGACGGTGACCTCGGCGTCAGGAGCCCGTTCGATCACCTGGAGGATCGACGCCAGCAACGCCGGTTCGATCAGCGATGGCGTGCCGCCCCCGAAGAACACCGACGTCGCCGGAAGCAGGTCGGCCTCGACGATCTCGCGTCGACACGCTGCCGCATACCCCGACTGGAGATGATGACGATCCGTCCACGTGGCGAACGCGCAGTAGTCACAACGGTGCGCGCAGAACGGAATATGGACGTAGACGCCGTACTGATGGTTCGCTGCGCCAGTGATGCTGGCTTCGCTCACGTGCGGCTGCTCGCTGGCGCTCCCGACGCCGCCGACAATGGTGGGAGTTAGCGGCGAAGGCCGAGCTCGTCGAGGCGGCGACGCATGCTGTCGGTCGATGTCTCGAAGAGGCACGCGATGGCCCGCAGGTCTTCGTTGCGGATGGTGAGGACCCGTCCGTTGAAGTCTTGGCGCTGCACCTGGATCATGCCGAGGTAACGAGTGAGCATCTCCCGCTCCTGGGCGGCGATGCTCTGCAGGCGGGTGAGATCGATCGAGACCCGCTCGTCGTCGTTGCGACGCACCGTCCGAGCCGGCGTCGCCTCAGCCGTCGTGGTGGTCACATCGGTCTCGTTGGTCGTGAGGTCGATCACCTCGTCATCCCGAGCCCCACCGAATCCGTCGGCTTCCTGCGGAAGAAGCTGATCGACGGGCACCGTGTAGAACTTGGCCAGCCGCTGCAGACGGGGCACCGAGATGGCCCGCTCGCCCCGCTCGTAGGCTCCGAGCACCGACGCCTTGAACTCCTGGGCGGACGATGACTCGACTTCCTGGAGCGAAAGTCCCTTTTGCTTGCGGATGAGCCGAAGGCGCTCACCCACACGGCGTGCGTAATTGGTCGGCATGTCGTTGTCCGTCACTGAGAGCGCCTCCTCTTTCCTGCTCAAGTATTCCACGTCGGGCGCCGAAACACCCACCTTCCGTGAAATAATTCCTCAAATCGACCGCGCAATGCGAGGTTTCACGCCTGCGACCGTGCAGCTACGGAGAGCAGTGAGCAACACTCCGGCGGCCAGGCAGGCGGTTTCGGCCCGCAATACCGAAGATCCGAGCGAGACCCGGCGGGGTACGGCGGCGACCTCTTCGGGAGCCCACCCTCCTTCGGGTCCGATCAACACGTTGGGGACGTCGAGGCTCGGCGGCTCGCCGTCGAAGTCGGCTCGGGCCACGGTCGCATCGCTCGAGGCGACCACCTCGTCGAACGCCGCCAATGGAAGAACCTCGGGGAGCCAGGACTGGCGCGACTGCATTGCCGCGCCGTGGGCGATCTGTCGGAGTCGTTCGAGGTTCCGCAGTGCTTTGGACTGGTCCCAGCGGACGATCGACCGTGCTGCCACGAACGGCTGGATGCGGTCGACGCCGCATTCGGTGAGCTTCTGCACGATCCACTCCGGACGGTCGCCTTTGACGAGGGCGAAGGCGACGCCGATCGACGGTGCTCGGGCCGGGTCCCGTTCGATCGCGCCCGTCGGGTCGAGGGAGCCGCCGGTGACGAACGCACATCGGCGGTGCCCACCTCGGCCATCCGATGCCGTGACCGTCTCGCCGTTCCGAAGCCGGAGCACCCGTTCGAGGTGGTGGCGGTCGTCGTCGGCGATACGGGGGTCGTCGAGGTCATCGACGAACACGTGGGCGGCGGCGGGTGTGGACACGTCAGCCGCCCTGAGCCGTGGCCACCGACCGGGATTCGACGGTTGTCGACCCCGCCGCGCCGGGGATGGCCTTGGCGAAGATGAGGTCGACCTCGGCGGTCGCCACGACCGTGACCGTTCGTCCGTCGACCGCCACATCGCCCTCCCAACGGCGGTAGCCACTCGGCCTCCGGTCAGGCGCGAACACGAGGCCGACGTACGCCGCCGCCTTGCGGGGGTCGAGGCCGACGGTCGCCGTCGGCCCATAGAAGCCCTCGTCGTTGATGGCGGCGTTGGCGATGTCGCCCGCAGTCGCCGCAGTGCGGTTCGCCAAGTCGCGCTCGGCCAACAGCACGACGGCGGAATCGATGGCTATCGATCCGAGGATCAGCAACACGAGGATCCCTGCGGGCACGAGCATCAGGACTGATCCTCGGTCAGATTCGGGAGCTCGGGTGGGGCCGCAGGTCATGGGTGGGTTGCGGGGGTGGGGCCGCAGGTCATGGGCGGGT
>JBKJLU010000452.1:0-3099 GCA_046596815.1 Acidimicrobiales bacterium
GCGCGCTCTTGCGCTTCTAGACGTGCCCCTTACAGTCGGCGTCGACCTGGGAGGGACCAAGTGTCTCGGGGTCGTCGTCGACGGTGACGGAGCGATCGTGTTCGAGACGCGTATCCCGACACCGCGTGGCGGCGAGGCGATCCTCGAGGGCTTGCGGGACGTCGCCGCTGAACTGATCGCCCGATGTCCGACCGGCGAGGTCGTCGGCGTAGGCTTCGGTGCCCCCGGACTCGTCGATGCATCCGGCGTGCTCCGCTATGCCCCCAACCTCGCCGGGGTCGAAGAACTGCCGCTGGCCGAGCCCCTCGCCCGGCGGTTGGGAATCCCGGTGGTGGTCGAGAACGACGCCACCTGCGCGTGTTGGGGCGAGGCGCAGGCGGGGGCGGCGCGGGGTCGCGAGCACCTCGTGCTCGTGACTCTCGGGACCGGTATCGGTGGGGGCATGGTCCTCGACGGCCGGCTCTACCGGGGCAAGAACGGGTTCGCCGGCGAGATCGGCCACATGGTCGTCGACCCCCACGGCCCACCGTGCCCGTGCGGTCAACGGGGGTGTTGGGAGCGCTACGCGTCGGGGAGCGGTCTCGGTCGACTCGCCCGGGAGGCGGCGGTTGGCGGTCGGGCCGAGCGGGTCGTGGCGCTGGCCGGCGGCGATCCGGAAGCGGTGTCGGGCGAACACGTCACCGCCGCGGCGGCCGAGGGTGATCCCGAGGCGATCGCCGTGATGGCGGATTTTGCATGGTGGGTGGCGCTCGGGCTGGCCAACCTGGCCAACGCCTTCGATCCTGAACTGTTCGTGCTCGGTGGCGGACTGGCGGAGGCCGCCGACCTCGTCCTCGGTCCCGTTCGCACCGCCTTCGTCGGCCTGCTGGAAGGCGCCGACCACCGTCCGCCCGTGGAGATCGCCATCGCCGAACTCGGTGAACACGCCGGGGCCATCGGCGCCGCCCTCCTGGCCCGCCCATGAGGGTCGGGATCACGTTGCCGCAGTTCCGGCCTTCATCCGAGCCGGCGTTGGCGGCCGTGCGCACCGCCGAGGACGAAGGGCTCGACGGCGTCTTCGTGTTCGACCACATCTGGGCCATCGGGCAGCCCGACCGCCCCGCTCGCAACGTGTGGCCGCTGCTCGGCGCCATCGCCGGCGAGACCGAGCGCGTTCACCTGGGCCCACTCGTGGCCCGGGTCGGCCTCCTCGCCAACGCCGTGCTCGTCCACAATCTCGAGACGCTGCACCGGATGGTGGGCGATCGGCTCATCGCGGGAATCGGCGCCGGCGACCGGCTGAGCAAGGCCGAAAACGTTGCCCTCGACCTGCCGTTCCCTCCCGTGGACGAGCGCATCGCCGATCTGTGTGAGGTCGCACGCGCCGCGCGGGCGCTCGGCATCACCACCTGGATCGGGGGCACGTCCGATCGGGTGCGCGCCGCTGCCGTCGCCGATGCCGACGCCCTCAACCTGTGGGACGTCGCTCCCGAGCGCATCGCCGCCGTGTCTGACATCGCGGTGACGTGGGGCGGACCTGTGCCCGATACCGTTCCGGCGACGACCGACCTGTTGCGACGATTGGCCACCGCCGGGGCGACGTGGGCGGTGTGCGCTCCGCCCTATCGAAGCGCCCCCGATCCGGTGTCAGCGGTGAGAATCGTCACCGAAGCGGCGGCAGCCCTCCGGTAACTTGAGGCATGGAGTTCCGCCGCATCAATGGCCTGCCGCCGTATGTCTTGACGATCATCAACAACCTCAAGACCGAGGCACGCCGCGCCGGTGAGGACGTCCTCGACTTCGGGTTCGGCAATCCCGACATCCCCTCGCCGGAGATCGCCGTCGAGAAGTTGGTCGAAGCGGCCCGCAACTCCCGCAACCACCGCTACTCCCTGAGTCGCGGCATCCCCAAGCTGCGCGAAGCCATGGCTGATCTGTACCAGCGCAACTGGCAGGTCGACCTCGATCCCGAGACCGAGATCATCACGACCATCGGGGCCAAGGAGGGCCTGTCGCACTTGATGTGGGTGCTGCTCGGACCAGGGGACAGCGCCTTCGTCCCCAGCCCCAGCTACCCGATCCACATCTACGCGCCGTTGTTCGCCGGCGCCGAAGTGCAACAAGTCAGGATCGGGCCGGGCGAGGACTTCTTCGGCAACCTCGTCGAGGCGTGGGAGACCCAGTGGCCGAAGCCGCGCGTCCTCATCCTGTCGTTTCCTCACAACCCGACGACCGCCTGCGTCGACCTGGCGTGGATGCAGCAGCTCGTCGACTGGGCTCGCGAGCGCGAGGTCATTCTCGTGCACGACTTCGCCTACTCCGACACCTCGTTCGACGGATACAAGCCGCCGTCGATCCTGCAGGTGCCCGGGGCCAAGGACGTGGCCGTCGAGCTCTACACCCTCACCAAGTCGTTCTCGATGGCCGGCTGGAGGGTGGGCTTCCTGGTCGGCAACGCCGAGATCGTCGCCGCCCTCGCCAAGCTCAAGAGCTACCTCGACTACGGCACGTTTCAGCCCATCCAGATCGCCGCGACCGTCGCCATGAACGAAGCCCAGGAGTACCCGGCCGAGGTCAATGCCATCTACGAGGGTCGCCGCAACGCGCTGATCGAGGGCCTCGGTCGCATCGGATGGGAGGTCGAGCCGCCCAAGGGCACGATGTTCGTGTGGGCGCCGATCCCCGAGCCCTATCGCGAGATGGGCAGCCTCGAGTTCGCCACGCTGCTGGTGAAGGAGGCCCACGTCGCCACGTCGCCCGGCTTCGGCTTCGGACCCGGTGGCGAGGGTTACGTGCGCTTCGCCCTGCTCGAGAACGAGCAACGGGCGAATCAGGGGATCCGCAATCTCCGCCGCACGCTCACCAAGCTGTAGGGATCAGTCGGGCCAACCTCAATCATGCCAAATCTGAATCAGCACAGCCGAGAAAGCCGTCTCGACAGAAGGTGATGGCGGCTTCTGCGACCTCGTCGGCCGGTTCGTTGCGCTCGAAGATGAAGACGCGGGCGAGATGGTTGGTGACGCCGAGGATTGCATGGGAGAGCACGAGCGGATCGGTGTCGCGGATCCGTCCGGCGACGATGCCGTCCTTCACGTGGCGGACGACGTCGGCCACCGACAC
>JBKJLU010000390.1:0-10520 GCA_046596815.1 Acidimicrobiales bacterium
CCTCGACCGAGACCTCGGGGACGACGGCAGGCAGTGCAATAGGGGGCGGCGGGATGCGGAACTGGCGGAGGCCGTAGCGGGCGATCTCGGCGAACACCGGGGCGGCCACCAATCCCCCACTTCCGCATCCCGCCGCCCCCTATCGCTCTTCCTGCCGTCGTCCCCGAGGTCTCCGTCGAGGTGGCCAAGGAGGGGAGCGGCGAGCCGGTCGGTGTCGCCCCGCCGGTCGCCCCTCCGACCACCGTCGCAGCATCACCGGGAACACCGGCATCACCTGGGCAGCGGGCGACGACGGGTAACGTTCGCCCTGCTGCTCCTGTCCAGACTCCATAAGAGGGGACGCGGCTCTGCGTTGCGACTCGACCGAATGCTCGGCGCGCTGTCCATCATCGACGTCCGTGGCGATGCCTCGGTCGTCGACATCTCCGACGTGACCCACGACTCCGCCACCGTCCGTCCAGGTTCGCTGTTCTGTTGCCTCCAGGGGGCCCACCGCAACGGCCATGACTTCGCCGCTCAGGCGGTCGCCGATGGCGCGACTGCCTTGCTCGTCGAGCAACCCCAAGCCGTCGCCGATGGCGTCGTCCAACTCGTCGTCGACGATGCCAGGTCTTCGATGGCTCACCTCGCCGCGGCCTTCCACGGAGATCCTTCGCGGTCGTTGCAGATCGTGGGCGTCACCGGAACCAACGGCAAGACGACGACGACCTTCCTGGTTCGTTCGATCTTCGAGGCGGCCGGACTCCCCACCGGCATCATGGGGACGATGACCGAGTCGCGCACCACGCCCGAGTCGCCGGTGCTGCAAGCCCGCCTCGCGGCGTTCGTCGACGAAGGCAAGCGAGCCGCGGCCATCGAGGTCTCGTCCGTCGGCCTCGTGCAGCGGCGGGTCGATGCCGTGTGGTTCGCCGCCGCCATCTTCACCAATCTGTCGCAGGATCACCTCGACGACCACGGAACCATGGAGCGCTACTTCGCGGCGAAGGCCACGCTGTTCGAGCCCGGGCGAACGGCCGTCGGTGTCGTCAACGCCGACGACGAGCACGGACGCCGGCTCCTCGACGCCGCGCCGGTGCCCATGCGTCCGTTCTCCCTTCTCGATGCCGTCGACCTCGAATTGGGTACCGGGTGGTCGACCTTCCGCTGGGACGGCGAGTCCGTTCGGCTCCCGCTCGACGGCGCCTACAACGTCTCCAACGCACTTGCGGCAGCGACGGCCGCGCGTGAGCTCGGCGTCGATCGTTCGTCCATCGCTGCCGGTCTGTCATCGATCGAGACCGTCGCCGGACACGCCGAAGCCGTCGACGCGGGCCAAGAGTTCCGCGTCGTGGTCGACTACGCCCATACCCCACTGGCCCTCGAGTCGGTGTTGCGATCGGCTCGTCGTGCTGCGGGGGAGGACGGTCGTGTGCTCGCCGTGTTCGGTTGCGGCGGCCAACGCGATCCCTCGAAGCGGGGTCCGATGGGATGGGCGGCGTCGAGTGTGGCCGACGTGGTCGTCATCACCTCCGACAACCCCCGCAACGAAGACCCCGACGCCATCATCGCGGCCATCGTCGAGGGTGCGACCGGTGGTTCCCAGGTGCTCGTCGAGCCCGACCGGCGCTCGGCCATCGCCGCCGCCTTCAGTCGAGCGTCGGCCGGCGACGTCGTGGTCATCGCCGGCAAGGGCCACGAGGTCGGCCAGACCATCGGCGATCGAGTGCTGCCGTTCGATGACAAGACGGTCGCCGTCGAGTTGCTCGGGCGTATGAGGGGAGCAACGTGATCGCGCTCTTGTTGGCCGGCGCCGTTTCCATCGTCGTGTCGCTCATCGGCACGCCAGTACTCATCCGGTGGTTGCAGGCCAACGGCATCGGACAACAGATCCGCGAGGACGGACCGCAGGGCCACCTCATCAAAGCGGGAACGCCGACGATGGGCGGCATCGTCATCGTCGCCGGCACCGTCGCCGGCTATCTCGCCGGTCACGCCCGCCGTCCCGGAGGCACTCCCGGACAGATCTTCACCTGGGGTGGCATCGCCGTGCTCGTGGCCCTCGTCGGGGCGGGCCTGACCGGTCTGCTCGACGACTGGATCAAGGTCCGCAAGGAGCGCAGCCTCGGTCTCAACAAGCGGGCCAAGGTGCTGGGCCAGCTCACCGCCGCCGGTCTGTTCTGCTTCATCGCCCTCCGCTATGCCCACGTGAAGACGAACCTGTCGTTCACCCGCTGGGATGCCCTCTCGGCGACACCGATGCCGACGTGGGCGTGGGTGATCTGGGCCGTGCTGCTCATCGTCGGCACGTCGAATGCGGTCAACCTGGCCGACGGTCTCGACGGCCTCGCCGCCGGCTCGTCGACGTTCGCCCTCTCGGCGCTCGCCATCATCGGGTTCTGGCAGTTCCGCCATCCCGAGGTCTACGACGTGCCACAGGCCCTCGATCTCGCGCTCGTGGCCATCGCCATGACCGGCGCGTGCGTGGGCTTTCTCTGGTGGAACGCCGCTCCGGCTCGCATCTTCATGGGCGACATCGGGGCCCTCGGCATCGGTGCCGGCATGGCCGCCCTGTCGCTGGTGATGAACCTGCACCTGCTGCTGCCGATCGTCGCGGGACTGTTCGTGCTCATCACGATGTCGGACATCGTGCAGATCGTCAGCTTCCGCCTGTTCCACAAGCGGGTGTTCCGGATGGCGCCGCTGCACCACCACTTCGAGCTGCTCGGCTGGCCCGAGACGACGGTGATCATCCGCTTCTGGATCCTCGCCGGACTCTGTACGGCCATGGCCATCGGCATCTTCTACGCCGACTTCATCGCCCTTCCCGGCGCCGTCGACTGATGCACGCGCTGGTGCTGGGGTTGGCCGTCACGAACGAGGCGGTCGCCCGTCAGGTCGTGGCGCGAGGCGGCCGTGTCGTGGTGCTCGACGACCGACCGAACGACGCGTCCCGCGAGCGTGCGCTCGGCCTCGGCATCGAGTTGCACACCACCGAAGAGATCGATGTCACGGCGATGCTGGCCGAGGTCGACGTGGTGTTTCCGACACCGGGCATGAGGATCGACCATCCCGTGATCCAGGCGGCGATCACCGCCGGTGTTCCCGTATGGAGCGAGTTCGAGTTGGCGGCCGAGTGGGACGAACGCCCGATCGTCGCCGTCACCGGCACGAACGGCAAGACCACGGTGACGACCTTGATCACGTCGATGTTGCGAGCGTCCGGTCGCGTCGTGGTCGATGCCGGCAACAACGACCTGCCTCTGGTCGATGCTCTCGACCGGACGGACGTCGAACTGTTCGTCGTCGAGGCATCGTCGTTCCGGCTGCAGTTCACCCACCGGTTCCGTCCCGTCGTCGCCGCCTGGCTGAATCTCTCGCCCGACCACCTCGATTGGCATCCGACGCTCGAGCATTACGCCGCCGCCAAGTTCCGAATCTGGGAGCACCAACGTCCGGATGACGTCGCCGTCGCCAACATCGATGATGACGAGGTCATGCAATGGTCGACGCGCGCTCCCGGTCGCGTGGTGACCTACGGCCTGTCGAAGGGCGACTACCGCATCGTCGACGGCGCCTTGCGAACCCCGACAGGGACGTCCGTGGTGCATGTCGACGAGCTGCAGCGGCGACTTCCGCACGAGCTGTCGAACTTCCTGGCCGCGGCGGCCGTGTCCATCGAAGCCGGCGCCACCCTCGCCGCCGTGCGCGACGTGCTCGTCGAGTTCGGGGGGCTCCCCCATCGCGTGCAGCTGGTGGGCGACGCTGGTGGGGTGCAGTGGTACGACGACTCGAAAGCGACGACCCCCGCGTCGGTGGCCGCCGCCGTCTCCGGGTTCGCATCGGTCGTGCTCATCGCCGGTGGCCGCAACAAGGGACTCGACCTCGACGGGTTGCGTTCCCTGGCGCCACACCTGCGTGGCCTCGTCGCCATCGGGGAGGCCGGACCAGACATGGCGGCGATCTTCGAGGGCACGACCACGATCGTGACGGCGACGGCGATGGACGATGCGGTGAGGAAGGCCGCCGAGCTGGCTCGGCCTGGTGACGCCGTTTTGCTCTCGCCCGGATGCGCGTCGTACGACTGGTATCGCAACTACAACGAGCGGGGCGATGACTTCGCTCGCGCCGTGCGCGACCACCTCGCCCAGGTGAGCGAGGTCGCGCCATGACGGCGACCCGTCCTCCCCGCCCCAAGCGGCCCAAGCCGGCCTCGTCCGTTGCACCGACGGCCAAAGCGCCGAAGATCAAGGTCCCCAAGGCAGCGGGGCCTCGGCGTCGGCCGGTGCCCGCCACCTTTGTCCTTCTGCTCCTTGTCATCGGCGCACTCACGGTGGTCGGACTGGTGATGGTGCTCTCGGCCTCGTCGGTGCAAGCACTGCGCACCCAGGGGTCGTCGTGGTACTTCTTCAATCGTCAGCTGTTGTGGGTAGCGCTCGGGACGGCGGCGCTCGTCGCCACCTCTCGAGTCGACTACCGCCTCTGGCGTCGCATCGCCGTCCCCGTGCTCGGGGTCTCCGTCGCGTTGATGGTGCTGGTGCTGGTGCCCGGCGTCGGCGTGCGGGTCAGCGGGTCGAGTCGATGGCTCGGCGCCGGACCCTTCCGGATGCAACCGTCCGAGTTGGCCAAACTCGGATTGCTGCTTTTCAGCGCCGACCTCTTGGCCCGGCGGTCCGATCGGGTGCGCGAGTGGCGCCAGACGACCCGACCGGTACTGGCGTTCTTCGGCGCCGTGGCCCTGTTGCTGTTGCTGCAGCCCGACCTGGGCACCACGTTGGTGACCGGTGCGATCGTGTTCGGCGTCCTGTTCCTGGCCGGCACACCCGTGACCTGGATGGGAGGACTCGGCGCAGGCGCCGGCGCCCTCACGTTGGTGCTGGCCAAGGTCGAGCCCTACCGCTGGCGGCGGATGACGTCGTTCCTCAACCCATTCGCCGATGCCAGCAACACCGGCTACCAGGCGGCGCAGGGACGCATCGCCATGGCCAACGGCGGCTTGAGTGGCGTCGGGCTCGGCGAGAGTCGAGCCAAATGGGGCTTCCTGCCGGCGGCCCACACCGACTTCATCTTCGCCATCCTCGGAGAGGAGCTCGGTCTCGCCGGTTCACTCGCCATCGTCCTGCTCTTCGCCGCCTTCACCTACCTCGGGGCGCGCGCCGCGCTGCGAGCCCCCGACCGGTTCGGCTTCCTGCTCGCCGGCGGCATCACGGCGTGGGTCGTCGGACAAACCGTGATCAACATCGGCGCGGTCGTCGGGCTGTTGCCGATCACCGGCGTGCCCCTGCCGTTCGTCTCCTCCGGCGGGTCTTCGCTCGTCCCGATGATGGCGGCGATGGGCATGTTGTTGAACGTCACCCGTCAGGGCCGCACTCCGAAGCGCCGAGCCAAAGCGTCCGTACCGTCGTCATGAGCCGGTGCTTCGCCGTGATCGCCGGTGGCGGCACCGCCGGTCACGTCGTCCCCGCCATTGCCATCGGCCAGGCTCTGGTCGCTCGCGGGCACGCCGCCGACACGATCCACTTCGTCGGCTCGCGACGAGGCATCGATCGCAAGCTGGTGCCGGCCGCCGGATTCTCTTTGACCTTGTTGCCGGGACGCGGGCTCGCCCGGAAGCTCACCCTTGACAACCTCCAGTCGCTGTTCGGCTTCGCCGCCGGGTTGGCGCTCGCCTTCGTGCTGTTGGTCCGTCTGCGACCGGCGGTGGTGGTGTCGATGGGCGGGTACGCATCGGCACCCTGCGCGTTCGTCGCTGCGCTGTTGCGCATCCCGCTCGTGCTGTCCGAGCAGAACGCCGTGCCCACCTCGACCCATCGAATGGTCGGTCGCTTCGCCGCCGCCTCGGCCATCCCGTATGTGGGTACGCCGCTTCCTCGTTCGGTGGTCACGGGAAATCCCGTCCGTCCCGAGATCCTGGCCGTCGACGCGTCGCCCGAGGGCCGCATCGCCGCCCGCCGCAGTTTCGGTCTCCCCGACGACGGCGTCGTGCTCGTCGCGTTCGGAGGCTCGCTCGGCGCCCGAACCATCAACGCCGCCATCCTCGACCTCGTCGGACGTTGGGACGGGCCGCCGCTGTCCATCCGCCATGCCGTGGGGGAGCGTGACTGGGAGTGGTCCAAGTCGGCGACGCCGGTCGCGGGGTCCGGGATCACCACCTACCAGCCCGTTCCGTATGAGGATCGGATGGCCGATCTGCTGGCCGCGTGCGACCTCGTCGTCTGCCGTTCGGGGGGCAGCGTCGCCGAACTCGCCGTCGTCGGACGAGCCTCGATCCTGGTGCCTCTTCCCATTGCGCCCTACGACCACCAGGCCCACAACGCCCGCCAACTCGTCGACGCCGGTGCCGCCGTGATGTTGCGCGACCACGAGTGCACCGGCGAGCGTCTGGCCCGGGAGTTGGGGACGATGCTCGCCGCAGGTCCGCAACGACTGCAGGAGATGGGCGATGCGGCCCTCAGCATCGGTCGCCCGGATGCGGCGGACGCCGTTGCCGCAGTCGTCGAAGCCAACGCGAAGGAGCGCTCGTGACCGTCGATCTGAGCTCGCCGAGATCGATCCACGTGGTCGGGGTCGGCGGGACGGGGATGAGCCCGATCGCCACCGTGCTCGCCGCCATGGGCCATCGCGTGAGTGGCAGCGACGTCAAGGAGAGTCCGGCCATCGAACGGCTGCGCGCCCTCGGGGTCCACGTCGACATCGGCCAGCGTCCGGAGAACCTGGCCCCCGACCTCGAGTTGGTGACCCGGTCGACCGCCATCCCCGACGAGAACGCCGAGGTCGGTGAAGCGCGGCGGCGCAACATCCCGGTTCTCCGACGGGCGGAGGCGTTGGCCGCCATCTGCGCCCTCCGCCGTCCGATCGCCGTGGCCGGGAGTCACGGCAAGACGACCACATCGTCGATGCTCGCGCTCGTCCTGGTCGAGGCCGGACTGCGACCTTCGTTCATCATCGGAGGCGAACTCCGACGGTCGGGCAGCAACGCCGTTTGGTCCCAGCCCTCCGACGGTGATGCCTCCGGCGGTTGGTTCGTGGTCGAGGCCGACGAGAGCGACGGCACCTTCCTCGAACTCGGAGCGGAGATCGCCGTCGTCACCAGCCTCGAGCCCGACCACCTCGAGTATTGGGGAGCCTGGAGCGCGCTCGAAGCGGCCTTCGACCAGTTCCTCGCCGAAGCGACCGGTTTGAAGCTCGTCTGTGCCGATGACCCGGGTGCGGCCGCAGTCGGCGCGCGCCACGGTGCGGTCACGTACGGCACGTCCGAGGGTGCGACCTATCGGATGCTCGACCTCGTCGGAGGCCGCGCCGGGGTCGGGTTCGACCTCGAGCGACGGGGCGAGGTGCTCGGACGGATCGAGTTGCCGGTGCCTGGCGCCCACAACGCTCGCAACGCCGCAGCTGCGGCGGCGATCGCCCTCGAGGTCGGCGCGTCGTTCGACGACGTGGCCCGAGCCTTGGCCCGCTACACCGGCGTGGCCCGGCGCTTCCAGTTCCGCGGCGAGCGCGACGGCGTGACCTTCATCGATGACTACGCCCACCTGCCGGGTGAGATTCGTTCGATGCTGACCGCGGCCCGTCAGGGGGGCTGGGGGCGAGTCGTCTGTGTGTTCCAACCGCACCGGTATTCGCGCATGGCGACCCTCGACGTCTCCGAGTTCGGCGATGTGTTCGACGAAGCCGACGTGCTCGTGATGACCGAGATCTACGCGCAGGGCGAGGCCCCGCGGCCAGGGGTGAGCGGAAAGCGGGTGCTCGAAGCGGTGCTCGACGCCCGCCCGGGGCGCAAGGCCTACTGGTTCCCGAGCCGGGCCGACCTCGCGGCCAACGTGAAGTCGGTGCTTCGCCCCGGCGACCTCTGCCTGACGCTCGGCGCCGGCGACCTCACCCTGTTGCCGGGCGAGCTTCTCGGCGACGCCCCGGTCTGACCCGCCGTGGACGACGGAGTGGACGACGGACTGCGCGCCGCCATCGAGCGCGCCGCCACGATGCTCGGACACCGGGCCCAGCGAGATGTCGCCATCGGCCCGATGACGACGTACCGGGTGGGTGGTCGCGCCGCCCTTTTCGTCGCGCTCGACGACGAGGCTGCGGTCGACGCCGTCCGCTCGGCCGTGTCGGCCACCGGCGTGGCCGTGCTGGTCGTCGGCAAGGGGTCGAACCTCCTCGTCGCCGACAGGGGCTTCGCCGGACTGGCCGTGACCCTGGGGCAAGGGTTCGCGACCATCGATCTCCTCGACGGGCACCGTGTGCGGTCTGGCGGGGCGGTGAGCTTGCCTGTGCTGGCCCGACGCACGGCGGCTGCGTCGCTCACCGGGTTCGAGTGGGCCGTCGGCGTCCCCGGATCGGTGGGAGGAGCCGTGCGCATGAATGCAGGGGGCCACGGCTCGGACATGAGCCGGTCGCTCGTTCGCTTCCGCTTCGCCGACCTTCTGGGGGGCGACGATGGCGAAGCGACGGCCGAATCCCTGGCCTACGGATACCGCCGCTCGAGCCTCGCCGCCCATCAGGTCGTGCTCTCGGCTGAGTTGGCTCTGTCGCCCGGCGATCGGACGACATCGGAGGCGACCATCGCCGAGATCGTCCGTTGGCGGCGCGAGCACCAGCCGGGTGGACAGAACGCCGGCTCGATCTTCACCAACCCTCCGGGCGATTCGGCCGGCCGGCTCATCGAGGCCGCCGGGTTGAAGGGATATCGGCGGGGATCCGCGTACGTGTCGCCGAAGCATGCGAACTTCTTCCAAGCCGATGAGGGCGGATCCGCCGACGACGTGCGTGGGCTGATCGAGGAGGTGAGACAGCGGGTGGAAGAACGAACCGGTGTCGACCTCGTCCCCGAGCTGCGCATGCTCGGCTTCACCGACGGCACGCCCTCATGACCGACCTCCAGGACAAGAGCCCGCAGTCGGCCCTCGGTGGCCGGCTGCGGATGGACCCCCGCATCCGGGAGCGGCGGGTCGCAGTCAAACGCGATGAGGGGCGGCGCCGCCTCCGCGTGCTGCTCGTCCTGGGCGGTTTCGCCGCGTCCATCGGCGCCGCCTACGGCGTGACCCGATCGCCCATCCTCGACGTCGATCGGGTGCTCGTGAAGGGCGCCGCCTTCACGGCCACGGAAGAGATCAGCCGTGCCGGCGGCTTGGTCGGCCGGCCGCAACTCGCCGATGTCGAACCGGGGGAGGTGGCCCTCGCCATCGAGCGCCTTCCCTGGGTCGAACAGGCTTCGGTTGTCCGACACTGGCCGAGCACGGTGGAGGTCCAGATCGTCGAGCGGATGCCGCTCGCCACCATTGCGGCCGAAGGCGGGGGATGGGCGCTGGTCGACCGGACCGGACGGGTGCTGGCCGTCCAGGAAGCGGCCCCCCAGGACCTCGCCCAGGTCATCGCGCCGGCTGCTCCGGCTCCGGGCCGCCAGGTGCACCCCGCGGCGCAGGCCGGGCTGTCGGTCGTCGAGGCGTTGCCGGCGGCACTCTCGCAGTCGCTCGAGACGGTCACCGTGGCCGAGGACGAGACCCTTCTCCTCGGGCTCACGTCGACGCCGACGGTCACGTTCGGCCCGGCCGAGCAGGTGCGGCCGAAGCTGGTGGCTCTCTCGACCCTGCTGGCGCGGGTCGATCTCCGGGGCGTGAAGGGGATCGACGTGCGGGTTCCCACGGCGCCGGTCGTGACCAGGAAGTGACCGACGCCAACCCAAGGGTTGACCGCCCGTGGAGTCTCAACGTAGACTTTCCATCACTTCGAGAGGTTGACAGTAACTCTCACTCTCCTCTTGAGGGTGAGAGTTGAGGCCGGGCGGTCCACACGCCCGGCCTTCTGCCATGTCGAAATCGGCGTCCGTCCGGGCAGCCGACACAGGAGGAACGATGGCCGGAGCAGGACCCAACTACATCGCCGAGATCAAGGTCGTCGGCGTCGGTGGCGGTGGCGTCAACGCCGTCAACCGCATGATCGACGCCGGGTTGAAGGGCGTGGAGTTCATTGCCGTGAACACCGACGCCCAGGCCCTGCTCATGAGCGACGCCGACCTCAAACTCGACATCGGTCGCACCATCACCCGGGGCCTCGGCGCCGGCAGCGATCCTGACGTCGGCCGAGCGGCCGCCGAGGAACACCGTGACGAGATCGAGGAGGCGCTCAAGGGCGCCGACATGGTCTTCATCACCGCCGGCGAAGGTGGCGGCACCGGCACCGGTGCGGCTCCCGTGATCGCCGAGATCGCCAAGAACCAGGGCTCGCTCACCATCGGCGTCGTCACCCGTCCGTTCGCCTTCGAGGGCCGCCGCCGCTCCGAGCAGGCAGAGCAGGGGATTCAGCGCCTGAAGGAGAAGGTCGACACCCTCATCGTCATCCCGAACGACCGGCTCATCACCGTGTCGAACGACAAGACCTCGATGCTCAACGCCTTCAAGATGGCCGACGAGGTCCTCCTGCAGGGTGTCCAGGGCATCACCGACCTCATCACCACACCCGGCCTGATCAACACTGACTTCGCCGACGTGAAGATGATCATGAGCAACGCCGGCTCCGCGCTGATGGGCATCGGGTACGCGAGCGGC
>JBKJLU010000207.1:0-3357 GCA_046596815.1 Acidimicrobiales bacterium
CGCTCGAGGGTGCTCGCGCCATGAGCGCCTGCGTGTCCGAAGCCCAGGTGGCCAACCAGGTCGGGCTCATCTTGCGCCGTTCGCCGGCCTTCACCATGCTGCGCGAACTGGCCAACGATCCCGAGAGCGGCCGCGTCATGAGCGTGGTGTTCCGCGACGACCAGTTCATTCCCGTGCGGGGCCATTACGGATCGAACTGGAGGGCCGACGTCGACAAAGCGGGTGCGGGGGCCCTGCTCGAACACTCGATCCACGACGTCGACATCCTCGAAGCCGTTCTCGGACCCATCGCCGACGTCTCAGCCCGCAGCGACGAGTTTCACGGCATCGCCGGCATCGAAGACCTCGTCGTCGCCACGATGCGCTTTGCCAACGGCGCCTTGGGTTCGCTCACGTCGGTCTGGCACGACATCGACGCTCGCGGCAGCCTCCGGCGGGTCGAAGTGATCTGCGAACGGGCCATGTTCACCGTCGAGGGCGACTGGTTCGGCCCGCTCACCTGGACGAGGGGCGACGGCACCCGCGGCGTGCTCGAAGGCGACGCGCTGGTCGCCGCCGCGACCGAGGTGGTGGGCGACGACCTCAATCCCGATGGCGCCTTCGTGCGGGCCGTGCGAGAAGGACGGCCGTGTACGCCCGACTTCGCCGTTGCCTTGCGGGCCCATGAGGTGACCGAGGCCATGTACGCATCGGCCCGGGCGGGTGGCGTCCCCGTAACGGTTTGAAGCCGGTTCGATGAGCGATCGGCGGCCGCCACTACCGCCAATCGCTCACAGACTCAGGCCGAGGCGGTGGGCTGGGCGGCCAACGGGTGGGGGTCGTCGGGGTAGCGGCTCTTGAACAGGATGGTGATGCCGCCCGCGGTCTCGGTGGTGTCCCGCACGTCCCAGATCGTGACCTCGTAGTCATAGCCGGGCGCCCAGGCGAAGGTGACCGGCACCGTCCCGTCCCGCTCGAGATTGTCCTGGAGCACTCCCTTGACGGCCGCTTGGAGACCACTGGGCCAGGAGTCGACGTAACGCCGGGTCTCTGGCGACAGCTCTGCGCCGGCGCGCACGAACACCTCCGACAGCGACGGGTGAATCAGCTCGACGCCGGCCTGCGCGGCGAAGACGTCCCGATCGAGGTTCCGGAGGCCCTCGGCGCCGAAGGCGACGTTCAAGGTGGTGATTGCTTCTTGCATTCTCGGCATCGTTCCGCCTGTTCTCTTTGATATTTCGGACAAACGGTACGCTCTGTGTAAGTCCAAGGCGGCCATGCATCCCCCCACCCGGTATGTCAACACCAGTGACAACGTGCGCATCGCCTACGCCGTCCACGGCGAGGGGCCTCCGCTGGTGTTCGTCCGAGGATGGATCAGCTCTCTCGACGCCATGTGGGACGACCCCGAATTCCGCCCCTTCATGGAGGCGATCGGCCGGCACTTCACCGTCACCAGGTTCGACAGTCGCGGCAATGGGTCGTCGGATCGGAACCCGTCGAACGTCGGCCTCGACGACCTCGTTCTCGATCTCGAGGCGGTGCTCGAGCGGATCGAGGCCGACCAGGTGGTGCTTTATGCGACGTGTTACGGCGGACTCATCGCCACCCGGTACGCCGCTCGTCACCCCGAGCGCATCTCCAAGCTGATCCTCGACGGCACGTATGCGCGAGGGGAAGACATCGGCACCCCGGCCATGCGCGAATCGGTCCTCGGCATGATCAGCATGCTCGAGAGTCAGCCACGCGCCGCTCACGCCATGCTCGACTTCTTCACCAATCCGGAGGCCAGCGATCTCCGGGAGCAGCGACTCGACCGCACACGACACGCCATCGACGGTGAGATCGCATCCCGCCTGTACCAGCTCAGTTTCAACGTCGACACGACTGCCGACTTGCGAGAACTCCACATGCCCACATTGGTCCTTCACCGGCGTCGGACCCAGGCGATCCCCTTCGTCCACGGCCAACACGTCGCGGCCCTTGTTCGCGATGCCACGTTCGTGGCCGTCGACGGCAGCGCCCACAACCCGTGGGAGGGAGACGCCCTGCAGCCGCTGGCGGCCATGTCTCGATTTTTGGACGTCCCGATCAGCGACTCGTTCCGGCCCCGCTCCTCGATTCGCCCGACGGTGATCCTGTTCACCGACATGGAAGGGTCGACGGCGACCACGGCCCGCATCGGCGACGACAATGCTCAGGCCCTGGTTCGAAGCCACAACGCCATTGTCCGCGCCGCCCTCGAAAGTACCGCCGGGAGGATCGTCAAGAGCACGGGTGACGGCGTGATGGCGGAGTACGCATCGGTGACCTCGGCCGTGACCTGCGCTATCGACATGCAGCGATCGTTCGACGAGCACAACCGGCTCCATCCCGACTCGGCCATCCGGGTGCGGATGGGGATCAACGCCGGCGAACCGGTTTCAGAAGCCGATGACCTTCATGGCCTCGTGGTGGCTACCGCGTCGCGGATCTGCGATCAGGCCCATGCCGGGGAAATTCTCGTCTCGAACGTCGTGCGGGAATTGGCCAGCGGCAAAGGTCTGGCGTTCACCGAAGCGGGCGTCTTCGATCTGAAGGGGCTGGAGGAACCGCTCCGCCTCTTTCGCGTCTCGTTCTGATCGGGCTGGCACCGAGTCAGCGCCCGCCGATCCCCAACAACGCTTGCATCTCGATGGCACGCACATCACCCTCGTCGTCGACGAGATGGTCGGCGTCGGGAAAGGCAGGGGCCTGATCGGGGCCGATCTCCACCAACAACGTTCCCGTGCCCGGCCGGAGCCAGCGGGGCGCCAGCGCAACGACCCGGCGCACCAGATCGAGGCCGTCCGTCCCACCGTCGAGGGCGGCGCGGGGTTCGTGCTCGCGGACGTCTCGCGGGAGGAGGTCGATCATCGCCGTCGGCACGTACGGGACGTTGGCGGTGAGCACGTCGACCCGGCCCTCGAGGTCGGTCGGCAGGGGACCGTCGAGGTCGCCGACGTGGACGTCGATGCCGTTGGCGCGAGCGCACGCGGCCGCGACCGGGTCGGCTTCGGTGGCCACCACCTGCGCGCCCGGAGACGATGCCCGCAACACCATGGCGACGGCGCCGGACCCGGTGGCCAGGTCGACGGCGATGCCCGCCGGCGGAAGGAGGGCGGCGGCGCGTCGGGCGAGGACCTCGGTCTGCGAGCGCGGGACGTACACGCCGGCGCACATGCCCACACGTAGACCCCAGAACGGAGCCCACCCGACGATCCACTCCACCGGCTCGCCCGTCGACCGTCGCTGCACCATGGCGTCGAGGCGGACCGCATTCCCGGCGGCGGCCTCGAGCAGCATGTCGGCCTCCTCGTCGGCGGCGATGCACCCGAGCGCAGCCAGGCGGGCGATCAA
>JBKJLU010000258.1:0-14567 GCA_046596815.1 Acidimicrobiales bacterium
CTTCGGCGCGTCTCCCCCGTTGAGCAGCTCAAAGGTCAGGAGGAGATCCCCGGCCGAACGATTGAGGTTCCATGCAGAGCCGACTGCCGGGAGCGGCGGCTGAGCAAGCTTGTTCAACTCGAAATCGTACGGCCGGGGATCTCCTCCTGACCTTTGAGCTGCTCAACGGGGGAGACGCGCCGAAGCTCAGCATGCGGCGCTGGCTGGACAGCACTTCGTCCGGCTCGTGTGACTCGAATCCGGCAAAACCCTGCTGGAGCGCACCGACCGTGCTGACGGCGCTGACCGTCCCGGCAGCCGAAGGATCGTTCAGGGTGGAGTCCGACGGGAACATCACCTTCGGCGAGATGGCCGTCGACCTCGGTCTGACTGGCATCTTCACGCCCGGCCAGTGCACCAGCTTTGCCAGCGTGTACGCCAAGAGCCGGTCCTCCGGCTCGAGCATCAACAGCCAGATCTCCGACCTGGTGGCCCCCGTGACCAAGACGGTGACCAACTGCGGCTCGATCACGGTGTCGAAGACCGTCGCCGGTCCCACGATCGCCGGTGACCAATCCTCCTTCGAATTCACGGTCACCTGCGGACCGACCGTCGACCTCGACCCGACCACCGCAGGCATCCAGGCGACCAAGACGTTCTCGCTCCTTCACGGGCAGTCGCTGAAGGTTTCGAACATCCCGGTCGGAAGTAATTGCACCGCCACCGAGACTGCGCCGACGCCCGCCACGCACTGGACGACGACCTACACGGTCAACGCTTCGACCCCGCCGTCCACGGGACTCGCGGCGAGCGTCAACAACGTGCCGCTCACGCCGACGCAAACGGTGGCTTTCACCAACACCCGCAACTCCGGGGCGATGGCGGTGTCGAAGACCTCCACCGGCGGCACGGGCACCTTCCTGTTCTCCGTCGACTGCAATGACGGCACCGACCACGACCGCACGGGCACGAACAAGATCTCCATTACGACGGCGACTGCCGGCACCACCGTCACGAGTTCGGCGATCACTGGCATCCCGACGGGCACCATCTGCACGGTCACCGAAGACACCCACACCCAGTTCGCCCCCACGACGCCGACGCCCCCCAGTGGACAGGTGACCATCGACGCCGACCCCACGACGACGCAGACGGTCTCGTACACGAACGTGCGCAAGACGGCGACGCTGACCGTCGACAAAGTGACGTCGGGCGGGACGGGCACCTTCCGGTTCGCCGTCGACTGCAACGACGGCACCATCCACGACCGCACCGGTACCGACAAGCTGTCGATCACCAATACCGGAACGGACACGGTCGCTGGAATCCCGACGGGCACGAGCTGCACCGTCACCGAAGACACCCATCCCGACTTCAACAGCTCGCTGCGGTCCCCGTCGACCACCAACACCGTGTCGATCAGCGACAGCGGCGCCACGGTCTTCTTCCAGAACACCCGCAAGACCGGCACCCTGACGGTTTCGAAGTCGCGCACGGGAGGCAGCGCCACCGACGTCTTCACCTTCGAGGTCGACTGCACCGACAACACCTTCGACCGCAAGGGTGCACAGGCCCTCTCCATCACCGGCTCGGGAACGGCCACGGTCACCGGCATTCCCACGGGCACGAGCTGTGTGGTCACCGAGACGACGGACGACCGCTATGCCAGCACGCCCACGCCGAGCAACGGCACCGTGATCATGGATGAGAACGGCGAGACGGTGTCCTTCTCCAACGTGCGCAACACCGGGACGCTGACGATCTCCAAGACCACGACCGGCGGCAGCGGGACGTTCACCTTCACCGTCGACTGCTCGGATGACGCCTTCGACACCACTCGGACCATCACCGGCACCAATTCCGCCACGGTCACCGGCATCCCGACGGGCACCACCTGCACCGTGACCGAGACGATCGACCCGCTGTTCGCCAGCACGAGGTCGCCGCTGAACGGTCAGCGGACCATCGACATCGATGGCGAGACGGTGTCGTTCGAAAATGTCCGCCGGGTCGGCGCGTTGAAGATCGAGAAGACGACCGCCGGGGGCACCGGAACCTTCACCTTCGTCGTCGACTGCTCGGACAACCGCTTCGATCGCACCGGGCTGAATGGAACGACCAAGGTTTCGATCACCAACTCGGGTTCCGAGACCATCGGTCAGATCCCCACGGGCACGACCTGCTCGGTCACCGAGGACGACAACGCGCTCTTCACGAGCACGGTGACGTCCGCCGGCAGCTCGGTCACCATCGCCGAGAACACCCAGACGGTGTCGTTCAGGAATGTTCGCAAGACCGGCACGCTCACCGTCTCCAAGACGACCGTCGGCGGGTCGGGCACCTTCCGCTTCGAGGTGGACTGCACGGACAACGCCTTCGATCGGACAGGCAACGCTCGCCTGACCGTCGTGGACAGCGGGTCGGCCACCTTGTCGGGAATCCCGACCGGGGTGAGCTGCACCGTGACCGAGTCGGACAACCCGCTGTTCACGAGCACCACGACCTCTGCCTCCAACACCGTCACCATCGACGTCGACGGAGAGTCGGTGGCCTTCCGAAACGTCCGCAAGACCGGGTCACTGATCGTCTCGAAGACGACCAGTGGTGGCACCGGGACGTTCAAATTCGCGGTGGACTGCTCGGACGACAGCTTCGACCGGGGCGTCGGTAACGAGCTCACGATCGTGACCGCTGGGACCGCTCGCATCGACGGCATCCCCACCGGGACAACGTGCACGGTGACCGAAAACGCAGATCCGCTGTTCACGAGCTCGCTGACCTCGGCGACGGCGACCGTCACCATCGACACCGATGGCGAGACGGTCTCCTTCAACAATGTCCGCAAGGTCGGCACCCTCACCGTGTCGAAGACGACCACCGGCGGCACCGGAACGTTCCTGTTCGCCGTCGACTGTTCGGACGACGCCTTCGATCGCCTCGGGAACAAGAAGCTGTCGATCACCGGATCGGGCACCCAGACCATCGAGAACATCCCAACGGGCACCACGTGCACCGTGACGGAGGATGCCGACCCGCTGTTCACGAGCACCCGGACCCCGTCCAACGGCCTCGTCACCATCGATACCGACGGTGAGTCCGTGACCTTCACCAACGCCCGCAAGACGGGGACGCTGACGGTCACCAAGACGACGTCCGGTGGGACGGGAACCTTCCGCTTCGCCGTCGACTGCACCGATGATCGGTTCGACCGCCTCGGTGCTGATCGACTCACCATCGTCGGATCGGGTAGCGCAACGGTGACCGACATCCCGACGACGGTGGTCTGCACCGTCACCGAA
Source organism: Acidimicrobiales bacterium (assembly GCA_046596815.1). Taxonomy (GTDB): domain Bacteria; phylum Actinomycetota; class Acidimicrobiia; order Acidimicrobiales; family CADCTF01; genus DATLED01. The sequence continues at coordinate 3,279 of JBKJLU010000258.1, forward strand.
ACCGACGACTCGTTGTTCACGAGCACCCGCACCCCGTCCAACGGCCAGGTCGCCATGGACGCCGATGGCGAAACCGTCGCATTCACGAACGTCCGTAACACCGGCACCCTGACCGTCGCCAAGGCGACAACCGGCGGCGACAGCACCTTCCGCTTCGCCGTCGACTGCACCGACGACCGCTTCGACCGGAGCGCGGTCGACGTGCTGACGACGTTGGGAAGCGGCTCGAGCGCACCGATCACCGCCATCCCGACCCAGACCAGCTGCACCGTCACCGAGACGGTCCCTGCGGGATGGGCAGCAGTCGGCGCGACCTCGAAGACCGTGGTCATCGTCGGCCAGGAAACGGCCTCCTTCAGCAACCGCAAGCTGCCTTCCGGGATAGCCATCGCCAAGGTGGCCAGTGCCCCAACGGTGCACTCCGGTGACAACGTGACCTACACCTATACCGTCACCAACATCGGCGAGAACCCGCTCACGTCGGTCGTGGTCGTCGACGACAAGTGCACCCCCGTCGTCTTCGGCGCCGGCGACATCGATGGCGACAAGGCCCTCGACCTCACGGAGGCCTGGACCTTCACCTGCGTCTCGTCGCTGACGGGTACGACCACCAACATCGCTACGGCCACCGGCACCGACCCCCATGGCGCGACGCCGACGGCCAACGCCACGGCCACGGTCACGGTCATCAGGCCGGCCATCGCCGTCGACAAGACGCCGAGTGCCACGTCGGTCGCACCTGGGACGACGGTCGTCTACACCTACACGGTCACCAACCCCGGCGATGTGCCGCTGTCGGCCGTGACCGTGAGCGACGACAAGTGTTCGCCTGTCACCTTCGTGCTGGGCGACCTCAACGTCGACAAGCTCCTCCAAGTGGGTGAGACGTGGGTCTTCCAGTGCAGCCAGGTGCAGACGGGCAGCCTCGACACGCTCACCAACGTGGGCACGGCGACAGGTGTCGACACCCTCGGGCTCAAGGTCACCGGCACCGACACGGTCAGCATCTCGGTGGTGGCGCCGACGGTGATCGTCCGGCCGGCCCCCGAGGTCGTCACCGCTCCGGCTGTGATCGCCGCCCCGGCCACCTTGCCCCGCACCGGGAGCGACGCCAAGGGTCTGCTGCAACTGGCTGGATCGCTGATCCTGCTCGGCTTGGCCCTGGTGCTCACCGCCGGCCCGATCAGCCGTGTGTTCCGCCTGAGGACCACCTGACCGGGACAAGTCGCCCCGACGCGGCAACATAGGCAGCTCATGGCACTGCTGCAGAGGTCGCGGTCGTCCGAGGAGTTCACTCCTCCACGGCCCATCGAGGACATCGACGAAGGCGGACGGGGACGCCGCCGGCCCTCTGCCGCGACCCTGGTCACGGCGCTCGTCGCCGTTGCGGCTGGCATCTACATCCTGCTTCAGCTCCAGCCCGGCCTGATCGCCGCCAACACCACGCCCGCCGGCGGAGACATGGGGGCCCACGTGTGGGGCCCCGCCTACCTGCGTGACCACCTGCTGCCCCACGGCCGCATCACCGGCTGGACGCCTGACTGGTACGCCGGCTTCCCGGCCCTGCACTACTACTTCCCGCTCCCCAGCCTGCTGATCGTCCTCGTCGATGTCGTGTTGCCCTATGGCGTGGCCTTCAAGGTCGTGACCGTTCTCGGGCTGGTGGCGATGCCCGCCGCAGCCGCGACCCTGGGTCGCCAGTTGCGACTGCCCTTCCCGACGCCGGCCCTCCTGGCGGCCGCCACCATCCCCTTCGTCTTCGACCGCTTCCACACCATCTGGGGCGGCAATGCGGCCGCCACCCTGGCGGGCGAGTTCGCGTTCTCCATCAGCCTCGCCCTCGCCCTGTTCTTCCTCGCGGCACTGGCTCGGGTGCTCGAGACCGGACGGGGCCGAGCGCTCGCCGGCGCCCTGTTCGCGGCCACTGCGCTGTGCCACCTGCTCCCGGCCGCCTTCGCCGTGGCCGCTACGGGCATCCTCTTGCTCACCCGTCGGCCCGATCGCCCCCGATGGGGAATCCTGATCACCGTCGGCCTGATCGGCTTCGCTCTCAGCGCCTTCTGGTTCGTGCCCTTCATCGGCCGCCTGGAGTACAGCAACGACATGGGGTGGGAGCGCACCTACGCCTACCTCGAGAACCTCCTGCCCTTCCTGCGCACGGATGATGCCGCCGCCTCGGTGGTCACCCGCCACCTGAAGTTCGTCTTCCCGATGGCCGCCGTCGGCGTGCTGCTCGGACTGGCGGCCCGCCGACGGGGCGTGGTCGCCCTCACCGGTATTGCAGCCCTCTGTGGTCTCGGCTTCCGCTTCGTCCCCGACGGCCCCATCTGGAACGCCCGCTTCCTACCCTTCTGGTACCTCAGCGCCTACCTGCTGGCGGCCGTTGGGGTGGCCGAGTTGACCATCCTCCTGCGCAACGGGTTCGCTCGGATGGAGCACTCGGTCCTGCGCCACGACCGCGATGCCCGCCCCGGAGCGGCCGCCTTCGTCGCCGCCTTCGGAGGGCTGGCCTGCGTCATCGTGCTGACGGGCATTCCCCTCGGGCTCTTCTCCACCGGCCGCATCGATTTTCCTGGCGACGCCAGCGTTCCCTTCCTCAGGGCCACGACGGCCGACAGCAGTTTCGTTCCCTCGTGGGCCAAGTGGAACTACAGCGGCTACGAGCGCAAGGCCGACTATCCCGAGTTCCGCGAGGTCATCTCCACCATGGAAGAGATCGGGCGTACCGAGGGCTGCGGACGGGCGATGTGGGAGTACGAGCCCGAGCTCAACCGGTTCGGTACGCCCATGGCGCTGATGCTTCTTCCCTATTACACCGAGGGCTGCATCGGATCGATGGAGGGCCTGTTCTTCGAGTCGTCGGCGACGGTGCCGTACCACTTCCTTAACCAGTCCGAACTCTCGAAGACCCCTTCCCGGGCCATGCGCGACCTGCCTTATCGCGACCTCGACCTCGACGCCGGTGTCGAGCACCTCCAAGTCCTCGGCGTCCGCTACTACATGGCCGTCACGCCCGAAGCGCAGGCCGCCGCCGCCGCCCACCCTGATCTCGCTCTGATCACCACCACGACATCGCGCCCGGTCAACTACTCCGACGGCGTCAAGGACCGGACGTGGCAGATCTACGAGGTCGCGGACGCCGACCTCGTCGCCCCGTTGGCGTTCGAGCCGGTCGTCGCCGAAGGCCTCAAGGGTCGGGGCACCAAAGAGGCCTGGCTCGACGCTTCGGTCGACTGGTATCAAGATCGCTCACGCCAGGCCGTGCCCCTCGCCGATGACGGACCGTCGTCGTGGGCCCGCATTCCGACGGCCACCGCGTCCGCGCCGGCATCGGCCGTCCGCGAAGCGAAGATCTCGAAGATCCGTTCGGACGACGACGGCATCAGCTTCGATGTCGACCGCCCCGGCACGCCCGTGGTCGTGCGGGCCTCGTACTTCCCCAACTGGAAGGCCAAAGGGGCCGACGGACCCTGGCGTATCGCGCCGAACCTCATGGTCGTGGTCCCCACCTCGACGCACGTCGACCTGCACTACGGATGGACGCCGCTCGACCTGAGCGCCTGGGGAATCACTGTCGTCGGCCTCGCTGGTCTGGTGCTCCTCGTGCGCCGTGGCCGGGTGCTGCTGCCGGCCCGGCGCCAGCCCGACCCGGAACCTACGGTCGACGAGACCTACGAGGATCCGTTCTTCGTCGAGCAGCCGACAGCGCCCTAGAGTCCGGGCGGATGGCCCTCGATGAGATCTTCAAGGCGTACGACGTGCGTGGCGTCGTTCCCGACCAGTTCGACGTCGACCTCGCCTATGCGATCGGAGGCGCATTCGCTCGCTTCGCCGCTCCCGATGGGGGAGAGGTGTTGGTGGCCCGGGACATGCGACCGTCGGGCATCGACTTGACCAAGGCATTCACACAAGGGGTCACCGACCAGGGAGTGAACGTCGTCGATCTCGGGTTGGCATCGACCGACCTCCTCTACTTCGCGTCCGGTCGCCGCAACGCCCCGGGCGCCATGTTCACGGCGTCGCACAATCCGGCGCAGTACAACGGCATCAAGTTCTGCCTCGCCGGGGCCAAGCCCGTCGGGCAGGACACCGGACTCGGCGAGATCAAGGCGCTGGCCGCTCAGGGACTCGGACGTGACGAGACCAAGACGGGGGGATCGGTGCGGTCCGAGCAATTGCTCGAAGAGTTCTCCGATCACGTCGTCAGCTTCATCGACGTCGGCGCGCTGCGTCCGCTCAAAGTGATTGCCGACACGGCCAACGGCATGGGCGGTCTCGTCGTTCCCGGCGTATTCGCGAAGCTCCCGATGGATCTCGAGATCCTCTTCGCCGAACTCGACGGCACCTTCCCCAATCACCCCGCCGACCCGATCCAGCCCGAGAACCTGGTGTCGCTCCAGGCCCGCGTACTCGAGACCGGCGCCGACATCGGGCTGGCCTTCGACGGCGATGCCGACCGCGTGTTCCTGGTCGACGAGAAGGCCCAGCCGGTGTCCGGCAGCCTCACCACGGCGATGGTGGCCAAGGCGATGCTCGAGAAGAAGCCGGGCTCGACGATCCTCCACAACCTGATCTGCTCGAAGGCCGTCGCCGAGGTCGTACGGGAGAACGGCGGCACCCCGATCCGCACGCGCGTCGGGCACTCGTTCATCAAGGAGCAGATGGCCGAGACCGGCGCCGTCTTCGGCGGCGAGCACTCCGGCCATTACTACTTCCTCGACAACTTCCGGGCCGACTCCGGGCTCATCGCCGCCGTCGTCATTCTCGAACTGCTGTCGAAGGCCAATATGCCGCTGTCCGAGTTGCGCAAGCCCTTCGACCGCTACTCCGCATCCGGCGAGATCAACACCAAGGTCGACGACACGGGCGTCGTGATCGAACGGGTGGCCGACCACTTCGCCGAAGCGGGCGCCCAGACCGATCGCATGGACGGCCTCACCGTCGACCTCGGCGACTGGTGGTTCAACCTGCGGCCCTCGAATACCGAACCGCTTCTCCGTCTCAATCTCGAAGCTCCGACCCCCGAGGCGTGCGCGGCGCACGTCGCCGAGGTCGAACAACTCATGAAGGGATCTGCCTGATGGCGCTCAACCCGAAGCTGCTCGAAGTGCTCGCCTGCCCCGAGGACAAGGGTCCGCTCCTCTACCTGCAAGACGAGGATGCGCTCTACAACACCCGACTCAAGCGCCGGTACTCGATCAAGGACGACATCCCCATCATGTTGATCGACGAAGCCGAGACGGTCGACGACGCCGAGCACAAGCGCATCGTGGCCAAGGCCGAGGCCGAGGGGATCAAGCCCACCTTCGACGAGAGCGCCTAGATGGCTGCCTCGGCCGAGCCGCGCCTCGACACCGTCGGCATGTTCGACCTGACCGCGGGCCTGCCCGAGCAGGTGCAGACGGCGGCGGCGAACACCCGCGGCCTCGAAGGGTTGCCCGAGCGGGAGACCATCGAGAACGTCGTCGTGCTCGGTATGGGCGGAAGCGGCGTCGCCGGCGACATCCTTCAGGCCGCCGCCGGGCCCTTCATGTCGGTGCCGGTTTCCACGGTCAAGTCCTACGAGTTGCCGGCCTTCGTCGGAGACGGATCGCTCGTCATCGCCATCTCCTGTTCGGGCAACACCGAGGAGACCTTGGAGGCCGCCACCGAAGCCGCCATGCAGGGGGCGCGCATCGTCGCCGTCACCCAGGGGGGAGAGCTGGCCAAGCTGGCCGCGGGTTGGGGTGCACCCATCATCTCGGTGCCCGACATTCCCCAGCCCCGCGCCGCCCTCGGCGCGCTCGCCATCCCGCCTCTTGTCGTGCTCGAGGAGATCGGGCTGTTCCCGGGCGCGACCCAGTGGATCGACCTGGCCATCGTGCAGATGCAGCGCAGGCGAGACGCACTCATCAAGGACAACAACGCAGCCGAGCAACTGGCCCGCAAGATCGGCCGGACGCTCACCCTCGTCCACGGTGGCGGCCCGATCGGCGCAACCGCCGCGCAACGGTGGAAGACCCAGATCAACGAGAACGCCAAGGCTCCGGCGTTCTGGGCCGCGCAGCCCGAGCTCTGCCACAACGAGATCCAGGGATGGGGACAACACGGTGACGTGACCCGTCAGGTTCTCACCCTGATCGCGCTGCGCCACGACTCCGAGCACCCGCAGGTGACGCGCCGTTTCGACCTGACCTCCGAGTACCTCCGCGAAGTCGTGTCGAGCATCGAAGAAGTACAGGCCGAGGGCGAAGGCGATCTGGCGCAACTGCTCGACCTCATCCTCTTCGGCGATTTCGTCTCGCTGCACATGGCGTTCCAGGAAGGCATCGACCCCGGTCCGGTTCCCGTCCTCGTCGATCTCAAGCAGCGCCTGGCCCAGGGCTGAGGCGGTGCAAGACCTCGAAGGCAAGGTCGCCGTCGTCACGGGGGCGGCGAGCGGCATCGGAAAGGCAACGGCGACGGCCTTCGCAGCGGCAGGCATGAAGGTGGTGCTGGCCGACATCGAGGAGCATGCCCTCGAGGCCACGGCCGAAGAACTCACCTCCGCCGGACGGACGGTGTTGGCGGTTGTCGTCGACGTGGCCGACGGCGACTCGATGGATGCGCTGGCCGACCAGACGTACGCCGAGTTCGGCGGCGCCCACGTTCTGCACCTCAATGCCGGGGTGGCCGGCGGCGGGCCGATGTGGACGCTCACCGAGAAGGACTGGTCGTGGGTCCTCGGGGTCAACCTGTGGGGCGTCATCCACGGCGTGCGGGCCTTCGTCGGCAGGATGATCGACGGCGGCGAGCCCGGCCACGTCGTCAACACGGCGTCGATGGCGGGTCTCACATCGAGTCCCTTCCTCGGTTCGTACAACGTGTCCAAGCACGCCGTCGTGACCCTTTCGGAGACGCTGCACCGCGACCTGTCCATGGCCAATGCACCGATCGGCGTGTCGGTGCTGTGCCCGGGATGGGTCAACACCGGCATCGGCGACTCCGGGCGCAACCGCCCTGACGAACTGCAGAACGACGGCGATGGCCACATGGCCGAACTCGGCGCCGGCATGATGAAGTCGATCCTCGAGAACGGCCTCCTGCCGGCCGACGTCGCCGACCAGGTCGTCGACGCCGTGCGGTCCGAGCGCTTCTACATCCTCACCCATCCCGAGTGGAAGGGGATGATCCAACAGCGCATGGAGGACATCCTCGAGGAGCGCAACCCGTCGGGCATGTTGTTCCCGACCTGAGCGCCCTCCCGACCCTGTCCGCTCCCGAAGCATCGCCTCCGGACGTCGATCCCGAAGCCGAGGGTCACATCCAGACCATTCCCGGTCTCGTTCTGGCCCTTGGCGGCTTCCTGTTCGGTTTCGTCCTCGCCGGCATCCTCGGAGCCACTGCTATCGCCGCCACCGGCGACGACGAGGGACCGGCGCTGCTCGTCGCCAGCTTCGTCGGACTGTGGCTTCCCCTGATCGGCGCCTCACTGCTGGCCAGCCGTCAGTTCGGAACGAAGTCGTTCCGTCGAGACCTTGGTTTCTGGTTCGAGAAGGCCGACCTCTGGCGGGGCGTGTTCGTCGGCGTGGCCGGACTGATCGCTGCGACCGCCGTCCAGTACGCGTTGACGCCCTTTCCCGACCTCGTCGGCACGAACACCAACTTCATCGAGGATCAGACCGGCACGATCCCGGGGGCCGTCATCGTCGCCGTCTCCACCATGATCGGGGCCCCGCTGGTGGAGGAACTGTTCTTCCGGGGGTTGCTGCAGCGGTCGCTGGCTCGCGTCGGCATCGCCGCCGTGATCGTGCAGGCCGTCGTGTTCGGCATGATCCATTTCACGCCGGACGAGGGTGGCGGCAACGTCGGCATCATCCTCGGCGTGGGCGTCTTCGGACTGGTCCTGGGGCTCGCCTCTCGGCACTACGGACGCCTCGGTCCCTCGATCATCGGGCATGCGTTGTTCAACGCGGCCGCGGTGCTGCCGCTGCTGCTGAGGTAACCTGGTGTCGTCGGGCTGTCAAGAGTGGTGTCAGCAGACCCCAGCCCGCATCGAACCACGGCCCACTTGGGCCCCGTCCGACGCGGAGACACCCATGACCACTGACGCAACGACCACTGACACCTCTACCGGCGACTTCCGGGTCGCCGACCTCTCCCTGGCCGACTTCGGCCGCAAGGAGATCGACCTGGCCGAGGTCGAGATGCCCGGCCTCATGGCCCTGCGGGCCGAGTTCGCCGACAGCCAACCGCTGGCCGGTGCCCGCATCGCCGGGTCGCTCCACATGACCATCCAGACGGCGGTGTTGATCGAGACGCTGACGGCCCTCGGGGCCGAGGTCCGCTGGGCCTCGTGCAACATCTTCTCGACCCAGGATCACGCAGCCGCGGCGATTGCCGTTGCCGGCATTCCCGTGTTCGCCTGGAAGAACGAGACGCTCGAGGAGTACTGGGAGTGCACCGAGCAGATCCTGCGCTGGCCGAACGGCGAGGGCCCCAACATGATCCTCGACGACGGCGGCGACGCCACCATGCTCGTCCACCTCGGCACCGAGTTCGAGAAGGCCGGCGAGGTCCCGGCGGACGGCGACGACGACTCCGACGAGTTCAAGGTCGTTCTGGCCACGCTGCGGCGCACGCTGGTCGAGACCCCCAATCTCTGGACGCAGATCGGCAACGGCATCAAGGGCGTGACCGAAGAGACGACCACCGGCGTCCACCGTCTCTACCAACGCTTCGAAGCCGACACCTTGTTGTTTCCTGCAATCAATGTCAACGACTCGGTGACCAAGTCGAAGTTCGACAACCTCTATGGCATCCGCCACTCGCTCATCGACGGCATCAACCGGGCGACCGACGTGATGATCGGCGGCAAGGTCGCCGTCGTCCTCGGTTTCGGCGACGTGGGCAAGGGCTGCGCCCAGTCGCTCAAGGGTCAGGGCGCCCGGGTCATCGTCACCGAGGTCGACCCCATCTGTGCGCTGCAGGCGGCGATGGAGGGCTACGAGGTCAACACCCTCGAGCGCGTCCTCGACAAGGCCGACATCTTCATCACCGCCACCGGCAACCGCGACGTCATCACGGCCGAGCACATGAACAAGATGAAGCACAACGCCATTGTCGGGAACATCGGTCACTTCGACAATGAGATCGACATGGCCGGACTCTTCAAGATGTCGGACGTGCAGCGCATCACCATCAAGCCCCAGACCGACGAGTTCGTCTTCCCCGACGGCCACTCCGTCATCGTTCTCGCCGAAGGCCGCTTGCTGAACCTCGGCTGCGCCACCGGACATCCGTCGTTCGTGATGTCGACTTCGTTCACCAACCAGGTACTCGCCCAGATCGAACTGTTTCTCCGGCTCGAGCAGTATCCGGTCGGCGTCCATCGCTTGCCCCGCGAGCTCGACGAGAAGGTCGCCCGCCTCCACCTCGACAAGCTCGGCGCCCGCCTGACCGAGCTCACCCCCAAGCAGTCCTCCTACCTCGGCATCCCCCAGGAAGGGCCCTTCAAGCCCGAGCACTACCGCTACTGATTTTGGCTTTTGGCAGCTGGATCCCGCCGCAGGCGGCGGGATCCAGCTGCCAGAACGGGTTTGTTGCGGTGTCTCACCCCCGTCGTACGTTCGGCCCATGGTTCGACGAGCGATGCAGGCGGCGGTTTCGGCGGTGTTCCCGCCTCGATGTGCGGTGTGTCAGACCGGCTCGTCCGAGCTCTGCCGTGGTTGCTGGAGTCGCCTGCGGGCGGCGCCGGTGATGTCCCCGCCTGCCGGTGTTGCTTGGTGTGGCGCGCTCCTCGCCTATGAAGGCGCGGGGCGGACGCTCCTCACCCGACTGAAGTACCGCAACGAGCGCGGAGCGCTCGTCTGGTTGGCGAAGGGCATGGCGGCCCTCGTGCGGTGCGCGCCGCTCGGAGACCCGCCTGCCGCCGTCACGTGGGCCCCGACCTCGGCCGCCCGTCGTCGGTCCCGGGGCTTCGACCAGGCCGAACTGCTGGCGCGGGCCGTTGCCCGCGAACTCGATCTGCCATGCCGCTCGCTATTGGTGCGCGCACCCGGGCCAGCCCAGACGGGTCGATCCCGGCACGACCGCCTCGACGGTCCCACGTTCGACCTCGCCCGCACGGGGCGCGCGCCGCCGGCGGTGCTGCTCGTCGACGACGTCATCACCACCGGCACCACGGTGTCGTCGGCGGCGACCGCCCTGCGATCCGCGGGCGCCGGCCGGGTCGACGTGGCCGCAGCGGCAACAACTTTGCTCAAGAATTTCCCGGGTTGGGCCGACCCCTAAGGCATCATGACCAAAGGTTGCAGCACCAGACACCGTCAGCTTCCCGAGGGTCTACTGGAGGCGTTGACGCTCGATCCGCCGCTCGAATGGGCTCGACACCGTGTCGCCGTCGCCCGTGAGCATGCCGAGCGACGGGCCTACGACGACCGGGTCGTCGTCGAGGCCATTGCCTCGGAGCTGTTGCTCCTCTCCCACGCCTGATCAACCATCAGCAGGCATTCCCTTCGCCCCAGGCGCCCGTCACTACACTGCCGACGGCCGTTCCCGTCGTGCGCGAGCGCGGCGACATGGTTCTTTCCGATGGCAAAGCCTGGTCAAGGTGGGCCCGCCTGCCGACGAAGGTATGGGCACATCGGATGGTCCATTCGGGCTAGTTCGCAAATGCAGTGCAGTTGAGAGGGGACACGATGGTTGACGAATCCGCCACAGGGACCGGGGTGATCCGGGTGCTGATCGCCGACGACCAACCCCTGTTCCGCCGCGGCCTCAATGTCGTGCTCCACACCGAAGAGGGCATCGAGGTCGTCGCCGAGGCCGAGGACGGCGAGGAAGCCATCACCAAGGCCGAGGAATTCGCCCCCGATGTTGTCCTCATGGACGTCCGCATGCCCCGAGTGAATGGCATCGAGGCGGCCCGGGCCATCCACGACCGCGTGCCCTCCACGAAGATCCTGATGCTGACGGTGTCAGACGAAGACCAGGACCTCTTCGAGGCCATCAAGGCCGGAGCCAGCGGCTACCTGCTCAAAGAGGTCAGCGTCGAAGAAGTCGCCGACTCCGTCCGAGCGGTGGTCCAGGGACAGACCCTCATCAGCCCGTCGATGGCCTCGAAACTTCTCACCGAGTTCGTGGCCCTCGAGAAGCGGGTCAACGAGAAGCACCAGTACCCCAGCCCGACCCTCACCACACGCGAGCTCGAGGTGCTGAAGCTCGTGGCCAAGGGCATGAGCAACCGGGACATCGCCGACGACCTCTACATCTCCGAGAACACGGTCAAGAACCACGTCCGCAACATCCTCGAGAAGCTCCACCTGCACT
>JBKJLU010000040.1:0-9107 GCA_046596815.1 Acidimicrobiales bacterium
CGGCGGGCCATGGTCGACGTCATCAAGTTCTGGCTCGACATCGGCCTCGACGGGTTCCGCCTCGACGCCGTGCCCTACCTCTACGAGCGCGACGGCACCAACGGCGAGAACCTCAAGGAGACCCACGACTTCCTGAAGCAGTTGCGCAAGGAGGTCGACGAGCAGTTCCCTGGTCGCGTGCTGTTGGCCGAGGCGAACCAGTGGCCGGCCGACGTCGTCGACTATTTCGGCGACGGCGACGAATGCCACATGTGCTTCCACTTCCCGGTGATGCCCCGCATGTTCATGGCCGTGCGTCGCGAGCAACGGTTCCCGATCACCGAGATCCTCGCCCAGACGCCGGAGATTCCCGAGGGCTGCCAGTGGGGCATGTTCCTGCGGAACCACGACGAGCTGACCCTCGAGATGGTGACGGACGAAGAGCGCGACTACATGTACAGCGAGTACGCCAAGGACCCGCGCATGAAGCGCAACGTCGGCATCAGTCGGCGTCTCGCGCCCCTGGTCGAGAACGACCGACGGGTGGCCGAGTTGTTGCACGCCATGTTGTTCTCGATGCCGGGGAGTCCGATCCTCTACTACGGCGACGAGATCGGCATGGGCGACAACATCTACCTCGGTGACCGTGACGGCGTTCGTACGCCGATGCAGTGGACACCCGACCGCAACGCGGGCTTCTCCAAGGCCGACTTCGCCCGCTTGTACCTGCCGGTGCTGATGGATCCGGTCTACGGCTACCAGTCGGTGAACGTCGAGGCCGAGCAACGCGACCAGAGCTCGCTGCTGCACTGGATGAAGCGGATGATCGACATCCGCAAGCAGCACCCGTTGTTCGGCACCGGATCGTTCTCGGTGGTCAACGTCGAGAACCCGTCGGTGCTGGCCTACGTGCGCCGGCAGGGCGACGACATCGTGCTGTGCATCAACAACCTGAGTCGGTTTGCCCAGCCGGCCGAGCTGCCACTGCAGGACTTCGATGGGATGACGCCCATCGAGTTGCTCGGGCGAGTGCCGTTCCCGAAGATCGGCGAACTGCCGTACTTCATCACCCTGGGGCCGTACTCGTTCTATTGGTTCCAACTCGTCGACCACGGATCGGCGCCCGCCCAGTGAAGATCGAACAGCTCACGCCCCTGCTTCCCGCCTACCTCGGCCGCCAACGGTGGTTCGCCGGCTCCAAGCCGTCGTCGGTCGAGGTCGTCGATCACGCCGAGCTGAGCGACCGCCTGCATTGGGTCCTTGCCGAGGCCGACGGGGCCCGGTACCAGCTGCTGATCGGCATGGTCGCCGGGCTGCCGCCCGAGTTCCTCCACGGCCACGATGCCGAGGTGTTGGGGGTGGCCGATAGCGAGATCGCCTTCGACGGCCTGCTCGATCCCGACCTTGCCAAGGTGCTCCTGTCCCGCCTCGCCCCGAACGAAGTGGTCAATCGCGTTCGTCCGATGGGGGCCGAGCAGTCGAACACCTCCCTGGTCTTCGACGACCGACTGGTCCTGAAGGTGTTCCGCCGCATCCATCAGGGATTGAATCCCGACGTCGAGGTCACCCGGGCGTTGGCCGACATCGGTTTCGAGCACGTCGCTGCGCCCGTGGCCACGTGGGAGGAGGACGGGACCCATCTCGCCGTCGTACAGCCTTACCTTGCCGGTGGCACCGACGGGTGGGCACTCGCGCTCACCTCCCTGCGGGATCTCTACGCCAACGACTGCGACGACCCCGCCGATTGCGGCGGCGATTTCGCGGCCGAGGCCCGTCGCCTCGGCAATGTCACGGCCAAGATGCACGTGGCGCTGGCCGATGCCCTCGGCACGGGCACGCCCGATACCGGCGAGTGGGCGGGTCTCATGGAGCGCCAACTCGAGCGAATCGCCGCGCAGTCGAAATGGAACGCCTCGGCCAGGGCAGTGTTCGAGCACCTTCGCGACATGGCCGCCCCCGGCGCCGCCATCCGCGTGCACGGTGACCTTCATCTCGGGCAGGCGCTGCGTACCGACACCGGATGGTTCGTCCTCGATTTCGAGGGCGAGCCGGCGCGTCCGCTGGACGAGCGCCGCGAGCGCTCATCGCCGTTGAAAGACGTCGCCGGGATGCTCCGGTCGTTCCACTACGCCACCGCTGTCGCCTTGCGGAACCGAGAGGACTTCGAACTCGAGGCCATCGTGCCCAAGGCGCAGGCCTGGGAGCAGCGCAATCGAGCCGCCTTCCTCGATGGGTTCCTCGCCACCGACGGCATTGCCGATCTTCTTCCGGCCGACCCGGCCGACGTCGAGAGCGCCCTCACCGCATGGGAGCTCGACAAGGCCATCTACGAGGTCGGATACGAGCGCGATCACCGACCCGACTGGGTGGACATCCCGGAAGCCGCTATCGCCCGAATGGTTCCGGGGTAGGGCCAAGCCCATGGCCCGCACGCCCCGTCCGTCCGCGCCCGTCACCACGCCTGCGAAGGCGGCTCCGGATCCTGTCGCCGGGGAGTTGGCCCGCCTGGTGCAAGGTGAGCACGGCGACCCCCACCACGTCCTCGGCGTCCACAAGGTGGACGGCCGCACCGTGGTGCGGGCGTACCGACCCGAGGCGACGACCGTGCGGGTCGTGCTCGGCGACGGCACACACCTCCAGATGGAGAAGATCCACGACGACGGCGTGTTCGTGGCCGACGTTCCCGAGACTGCGGGCGACGAGGGCTACCGCCTCGAGGCCGCCTATCCGTCGGGCGAGTCGGCGACGTTCGGCGATCCGTACCGCTTCTGGCCGACCCTCGGCGAGCTCGACCTCCATCTCATGGGCGAGGGCCGCCACCACGACCTCTGGAAGCAGCTCGGGGCCAACTACCGGACGCACCAAGACACCTCGGGTACGTCGTTCGCGGTCTGGGCGCCGAACGCCAAGGGCGTGCGGGTGGTCGGCGACTGGAACCTCTGGGACGGCCGGGTCAACCCGATGCGGGCACTCGGTGGGTCGGGGGTGTGGGAGCTTTTCATCCCCGACGTCGAGCCCGGCGCCCGGTACAAGTTCGAGGTGGTGACAGCCTCTGGCGCGCTGACCCTGAAGGCCGACCCGTTGGCCTTCGCCACCGAAGTCCCCCCGGGGCGGGCCAGCGTCGTCTGCGCCCAACGCTACGAGTGGAAAGACGACGACTGGCTGGCCCGACGGGCGGACACCGACTGGCTCGCCCGTCCGATCTCGACCTACGAGATTCACCTCGAATCGTGGCGACGCAAACCCGAGGCCGGCGATCGTCCGTTGACCTACCTCGAATTGGCCGAGGAACTCCCGGCGTACCTGGAGGATCTCGGGTTTACCCACGTCGAGTTCATGCCGGTGGCCGAGCATCCCTTCGGCGGCTCATGGGGCTACCAGGTCACGTCGTACTTCGCACCGACGGCGCGCTTCGGCTCGCCGGACGAGTTCCGCCACCTCGTCGACAAGCTGCACGAGCGCAACATCGGCGTCATCGTCGACTGGGTACCGGCCCACTTCCCCAAGGACGACTGGGCCCTGGCCCACTTCGACGGCAGTGCCCTCTACGAGCACGAAGACCCCCGTCAGGGCGAGCATCCCGACTGGGGCACCCTCGTCTTCAATTTCGCCCGCAACGAGGTTCGCAACTTCCTCATCTCCAATGCGCTGTTCTGGATCGAGGAGTTCCACATCGACGGACTGCGGGTCGATGCCGTGGCGTCGATGCTCTACCTCGACTACTCCCGCAAGGAGGGCGAGTGGGTGCCCAACGAGCACGGCGGTCGAGAGAACCTGGACGCCGTCTCCTTCCTGAAAGAATTGAACGAGGTCGTCTACGGCGCCCACCCCGGCGTCATGACGATCGCCGAGGAATCGACGTCGTGGCCGGGCGTCAGTCGACCGGTCTCTGTCGGCGGCCTCGGGTTCGGCTTCAAGTGGAACATGGGGTGGATGCACGACACCCTCGACTACTTCGCCAAAGAGCCGGTGTACCGCCGGTTCCACCACAACGAGCTGACCTTCGGGCTGCTCTACGCCTTCAGCGAGAATTTCTGCCTTCCCCTGTCACACGACGAGGTCGTGCACGGCAAGGGTTCGTTGCTCAACAAGATGCCGGGCGACCGGTGGCAGAAGTCGGCCAACCTGCGCTCGCTCTACGGATGGATGTGGGCCCACCCAGGCAAGCCGCTTCTGTTCATGGGGGGCGAGATCGCCCAGTCGGCGGAGTGGAACCACAACGTGAGCCTCGACTGGCACCTGCTCGACTTCCCCGAGCATCGCGGCGTGCAAGACCTCGTCCGTGATCTGAACGTCACCTATGTCAACGAACCGGCCCTGTGGGAGCGCGACTTCACCCCCGACGGGTTCCGGTGGATCGACGCCAGCGACGTCGACTCCAACGTGCTCTCGTTCCTTCGACTGAGTGCCGACGGCAGCCGAGTGCTGGCGTGCATCGCCAACCTCTCCCCGGTTGTGCGCGAGGGCTATCGCATCGGCCTGCCCCGGGGCGGCAGCTGGCGCGAGGTCCTCAACACCGACGCCGCGCAGTTCGGAGGCAGCGGCGCCGGCAACGGTGGATCGGTCAAGGCCGACGGTGCGACCTGGCACGGACTCTCCCACTCGGCCGACGTGACCCTGCCCCCGCTCTCCGTCATCTGGCTGGTGCCGGACTCCGAAGCGCGTCCATCGGACGATTTGACGTAACGGGTGGCTAGTGCTGGCCGGCTGAAGCCATGCCGACGATGGGTTGGTTGAGGCGGAGGTTGCCGGTGCTGCCGAGGAAGGGCGCGTCGCCGAAGCTGAAGATGCCGCCGTCGGCGGCGACGAACCAGTAGCCGTTTCCGGTGGGGGTGGCGGCCATGCCGACGATGGGGCGATTCAGTCGCGTGGCGCCGGTCGACCCGTGGAAGTTGGCTCGACCGAACGAGAAGATGCCGCCGTCGGACGCGACGAACCAGTA
The DNA here is from genome assembly GCA_046596815.1 of Acidimicrobiales bacterium. Lineage (GTDB taxonomy): Bacteria > Actinomycetota > Acidimicrobiia > Acidimicrobiales > CADCTF01 > DATLED01. Next base: position 4,922 of record JBKJLU010000040.1, read on the forward strand.
GCCGCCATCCGGGCCGCTCGGCTCGGAGGGCGACGGTGCCGGACCCGACGGTGCCGGACCCGACGCCACCGGAACCGGGCGTAGCCCACGGGCGAACACCTCGCGGTTGCCGCCGGCGCCCGGTGCCAGGTTCGTCGCCGTCGAGGCGAAGGCCACGGTGCTGCCGTCTGCGCTGATGGCCGGGACCTCCGGACCCGCATTGGCCGGCGATCCATCCGACGCCACGTCCGCTTGCTCCGGTGCGGTCGATGAACCCACGTCGCGCACCAGGACGATGCGCCCGAACTCCCGAAGGTAGGCCACCCGACGGCCATCCCCACTCAACGACGGGAAGAACGCCCCGATGTCTACGAGATCGGTCGTTCTTGTGTCTATGCGACGGATGTAGACGTGGTTCTGGTTTTGGGTGGAGGTGGGCGGTCTGGGCCCGAGGTTGGTCGCGCGCGACTCGAAGGCGACGGCGGACCCGTCCATACTGATCGCCGGCCGGACGCTTTCACCGTTCCCTTCACCTCCATCGTTGCGGACACTCGCCCTTTGCACGACGCCGGTCTCGATGTCGACGACGAACACATCGTTGGTCGTCTGGTCGTTGGCCACGATGTCGTTCGAGCTCGACTCGAACGCCAGGCGACGGCCGTTGCCGCTGATCGAGGGTGACCAGGCGCCGTGAGCGATCTGGGTCCCGTTGGAGGTGAGCGCCGCGCGTCGCGTCGTCGCCGTCTGCAGGTCGTGCACGAAGACGTCGCTCGAGTCGTTCGTGTCGCCATCGACGAGGTCGGGAGCGCCAGAACTGAAGGCTACGAAGCGGCCGTCCTCGCTGATCGATGGATCTTGACTCCCAAGGCTCCCCTGGCCGCCGGCGGAGGTCACGCTGACCCGTCGCGTCGATGCCTTCTGGAAATCGTGCACGAAGACGTCGAGTTGAACGTTGGTGTCATCGGGCACGAGGTTGGTGGCCGCCGAAATGAACGCCACCAGCTGGCCGTCGCCGCTGATGCTGGGGCTGAAGGACCACGCATTGGCGGCGATGCCGGCGCTCGACACGTTTGCCCGCCGCGTGGTGCCGGCGACGGTGTCTCGGACGAAGATGTCGCTCTGCCCGTTCGAATCGCCCGGGACGAGATTGGACGCCGCGCAGGCGAAAGCGACGAACCGGCCGTCACGGCTCAGGGCCGGCTGGTCGACCTCGCACGGCAGGTCGAGCGCCCCGCCGTCCGTCGGAACCGAGATCCGTGCGGTCTGGCCGGTCGGCAAGGCCGAGGACGGGACCGTGACGTCCAGCAGCGCGCCGAACAACACCATCGCTGCCACCAAGCCCCGCCGCACCTCGTCAGGGTACCGGCTCCCTCACCCTGTACGGTCGGCGCTGTGTCAAGACCTCTGGCACTTGTCGTCCACGGCCACTTCTACCAACCGCCTCGCGAGAATCCGTGGACGGAAGAGGTTCCGCGCGAGCCCTCGGCGGCGCCGTTCCACGACTGGAACGAGCGCATCGCCTTCGAGTCGTACCGGCCCAATGCGTTTGCCCGAGTGCTCGACGAGCGGGGCCAGGTCGTGGCCATCGTCAACAACTACGAGCACCTGAGTTTCGACTTCGGGCCGACGTTGAACTCGTGGCTCGAAGAACACGAACCCGAGGCCTATCGCCGGGTGCTCGACGCCGACCGGACATCGCGAGGAGGCGTTGCCCAGGCCTATTTCCATGTGATCCTTCCGCTGGCCACCGACCGCGACGCCCGCACCCAGATCCGGTGGGGCATGACCGAATTCGAGTACCGGTTCGGCCGACGCGCCGCGGGGATCTGGCTACCCGAGACCGCGGTCAATGACGCGGTGTTGCGCATCCTGGCCGAGGAGGGAATCGGGTTCACCGTGTTGGCGCCGGGACAGGCCGCCCTTCCGCTCGATACCCGGGTTCCGTACCGGTGGATCGACCCCGACGACTCGTCCAAGACGGTCGACCTCGTCTTCTATGACGGCGGGCTGTCGCACGCCGTCGCCTTCGAGCTGAGTGGGCTCACGAGCCAAGCACTGCTCGACCGGGTGCAGGCGGCCAGCGGCGAGGAAGGTGGCCTCGTCACGCTGGCGGCCGACGGCGAGACATTCGGGCACCACCACCACTGGGGTGACCGCACGCTGGCCTACGCCCTCGCCGTCGAAGCTCCGAAACGAGGGGTCGAGGTGTCGACGGTCGCCGGCTATCTCGACGACCATCCTCCGGAAGAGACTGCAGAGGTCATCGAGAGCGCGTGGTCGTGCGCCCACGGAGTCGGCCGCTGGAAGGAGGACTGCGGTTGTTCGACCGGGGGCGGTCTCGGCTGGAATCAGCGTTGGCGGACCCCCTTGCGGCACGCCCTCGACGTCGTGCGGGCCGCCGTCGACGAGGCCTTCGACCGTCGGGGTCGCGAGGTACTCCGCGATCCGTGGGCTGCTCGCGACGACTACGTCCGCGTGCTGATCGGCGCAATCGACCGCACCGGCTTCGCCGCCGAGTGGGTCGTCGGCGACGAGGTCACGGCCTTCACACTGCTCGAGGCGGCCCGTTCTTCGATGGCGATGTACACGTCGTGCGGGTGGTTCTTCAACGACCTCGCCGGTCTGGAAACCGTGCAGGTGCTGCGGTATGCCGCCCGCGCCCTCGATTGCCTCGGCGAACTCGGCGAACCCGTGCCCCTCCTCGAAATGTTGGGCATGCTCGAGACGGCCGAGAGCAACGTGGCCGAAGAGGGAAACGGTCGCGACATCTGGGTACGTTCGGTCGACAGCGCCCGCGTCGACGCCGATCGAGTCGTTGCCCACCTCGCGCTCGTCGAACTGCTCGAGGGGCGCGAGCCCGCCCCGAGGGTGGCCACGTTCGATGTCGAGGTCACGGATCACGGCCACGCCGATCGCGGTGCACTGGCCATGTGTTGGGGCTCCGTCGTGCTCAGCCATCGCCGTACCGGCCGGCGCACCGAGCACGTCTACGCCGCGGTCCACTTGGGGGGACTCGAAGTGCTCGGCGCCACCCGTCCGCCGTCCGACGGCGACACCGCCACCTTCGCCCGGCTGCGCGAGGCCTTCGGCGACGACGCGCCGGTGACGACCCTCCTTCGCCTCGTCAGTGACGGATTCGGTCCGGGTGAGTTCGGGCTGGCTTCGGCGCTGCCCGACGCTGCGGAACAGATCCTCGAGAGCGCCGCCCGGAACCTGGCCGATCGTTTTGCCGGTGCCTACGACCGGCTGTTCTCCGATCACCGTGCGACGCTCACGGCGTTGGCCGCCGCCGGGTTCCAGCTACCCCCGGTGTTGCGGGCGCCTGCCGAACTCGCGCTGGCCCGCCGGCTCGAGGCCGCGGTGACCGCGGCTGCGGGCTCGCTCGATCCCGCCGACTACGCCGACGCCCTGGGGGTGGCGGCCGAGGCCCGGGCCAACGGCGTCCGCCTGACGGCGCCGGCGGCGTTGGCCACCCTCGAGCGCGTCGTCCTCCTGAGCGTCGAGCGGGCCATCCACGAGCCGGCCCGCCTCGACGAGGTGCGGGCTCTGCTCGCGCTGGCGACGTCTCTGGGCCTCGATCCCTCCGTGGGGCGCGCCCAAGAGCTCGTGTACGAGGCCGTGCGCGCTGGCATACAGAGCGACGGTCTGCATCCTCTCGCCGAAGCTCTCGGCCTCGTCATCTGACCGAGCTGACTGGCGCGGCGGCGCCGGGGTCAGTGGGTGGTTTCGATGCGCTGCTTCAGGTTGCGGAGGTTGCGCTTCCAGATGAGCTTGAGCACCACGCCGCCGACCTCGGCGCCGAGGGGGCCGCCCATCCACCACGGGAAGACGAGGCGCTCGTCCCAGCTGAAGCGGGTGCCGGACCGCCGGCCCCGGCGCTTGTGCAGGGTGAAACGGCCCGTGCCCGTGACCATGCCGACGTGGCGGATACCCATGACCTTCTTCGGGCGCCACTCGGTGACTTCCATCTTGTCGGTCAGTCGGACCGGACCGACCTTGGTCTCGCAGTCGAACGTCACCCCGACACCCGAACGTCGGGACGAGGTGAAGCGGATGGCGATGGCGTCCTCCATCCACTGGACGTGGGAAGCGATGTCCTTCACGTCGTCCCATACCTGGGTGGGGGTGGCGTCGATGACGGTCGAGACCCGGATGCGGCTCATGCGCTGGCGACCGCCGCCCGAAGCTCGGCTGCCGCGTACTCGGG